>JAJISK010000099.1 GCA_022848785.1 Thermoplasmatota archaeon | reverse complement strand
GGGCCGTCCCCCCGGCGGACCGAATCGGGCCAGCATAGAACACGTCCAGGTAGGTCGTCCCGTCTTCGTTCCGCTTGACCTGAACGCCCCCCAGCCCCTCCAAGGGGGCCACGACGACGCCCTCGGTCAGGAGGGCGAGACCCGCTCGAATCGCGCGTTCGATGCGCTCCTCCATGCTCCGTCCCGGCTCCTGGGCCAGCTCCCGCGCCAGGAGCAGGGAGGCCTCTTCGCGGTCGTGATGGACGCTCAGCTCCCGAATCCGCTGTGCGATTCCCTCCAGACCGTAGGCCTCCAGGAGACGCTCCACCCGACTCGGCAGGTCCTCCGCCGCGAGGATCTCCACGGTGAGCTCCGGGTCCATCCCCTGCGCCCGGGCGTGGCGGGCGATGTTGTAGCACGACTCGGCCTCCCCGTTCAGCTCCTCCAGGTAGTCCTTCATTGCCTGGCTCGAGCTAAGGTTAGTCATCCCATCACGCAGAAGCGGACAGGTATGGAGGGGTCGCTATAAAGGCTGCCCCGCGGTCTGTCCACCCCCTTGATATGGAAGGAGGGACTAGGCCGGATCG
>JAJISK010000098.1 GCA_022848785.1 Thermoplasmatota archaeon | reverse complement strand
CCGCCCGTCGCGACGACGTGCTCTTGCTGGTCAAGGTTCTCCTGAACGTCGATGCCCTCGGCCGAGACGCCGCCCGCGAGCTGAAGGCCGTCGCCTGCAGCCTCGACGCCGCCGCCCTTCTCGTCGGACTGAAGAGCAGCAGCGGGGCCCTCCAGGAGGGCGTCGTCTACTCACGCTTCGGCATCCCCATTGCCTCCCCGAAGACGTTGCGGGAGTTCTTGGAAGAGGGCGTCCCTCCCTTCATCTTCTCGGCACCGGGCGGGCTGTACGTGCGGCTCAATTCCGACGTACTCCGTCGGGCCCGGGAGGAGATGGGCATTTCCCTGGGGCAGATGGCCGAGGTCGCACACGTCACCCGACGCACGATTCAGATGTACCTGGACGGGATGAGTGCCACGGTGGAGGCGGCTTCCCGCCTGGAGGAGTTCCTCAACGAGCCCCTCGTCGTTCCCCTAGATCCCTTCGGCTTCCACGAGGAGGAGGGCAGCCCGGGCCGCGCCTCCCCCGCCAAGGAGTTCCATGGGGTGATTCGTGGACTCCTCACCAAGCTGGGATACGACGTATTCCTCACCAG
>JAJISK010000097.1 GCA_022848785.1 Thermoplasmatota archaeon | reverse complement strand
CGTCGTGGGCATCCTCGGCGGGACGGCCGTCTACTACCTCCTGGTTCGAAAGCGGATTTCCTTGTGAACCTTCCGACTGGGGTCAAAGGCTTAAGGGACCCTTGGGCTACTCTCAGGGGCTCAAGATGTCGAGGGATCCAGCCATGAGCGTAGAGGAGCACAAGGCGCGGGCCTCCAAGCATCTCTCGGTCGCCGTCATCACGGCCAGCAACACGCGGACGGAGGAGACCGACGACGCGGGCCGATACGCCCAGGGTGCCCTTCGGGACGCGGGACACGAGATTGCCTTCTACGCGGTGGTCAAGGACGACCCGTGGGAGATCCGGGAGGCCCTGGACGCCGCCCTCCCCCAGGCCTCGGTCGTCATCGTGAGTGGAGGCACGGGTCTCTCCCCCACGGACGTTACCGTCGAAACCATCGCTCCCCTTTTCCAGAAGGAGCTCGATGGGTTTGGGGAGATCTTTCGTTTCTTGAGCTATCAGGACATCGGCACCTCCGCCATCATGAGCCGAGCCACCGCCGGGGTGATTGAAGGGAAACTCGTGGTCTGCCTGCCGGGGTCCCCGCAGGCCGTGCGTC
>JAJISK010000096.1 GCA_022848785.1 Thermoplasmatota archaeon | reverse complement strand
AGTACGCCCTTCCGGTCAAGGTCGTCGTGTTCAACAACTCGAAGCTGGCCATGATTAAGTACGAGCAGGAGGTGATGGGCCATCCCGACTTCGGGACCGACCTCCAGCCCATCGATTTCGCGATGGTCGCGGAGGCGTGCGGCGGGAAGGGATACCGGGTGGAGGAGCCCGCCGACCTCCGTGACACGGTGGAGCGCTTCCTGGCCGAGCAAGGCCCGGCCCTGCTCGACGCCGTGGTCGACCCGAACGTGCCTCCCCTGCCTCCGTACGTGAAGGTGGAGCAAGCCTATCGATACGTCTGGGCCCTCTTTCGAGAGAAGTTCCCTTGGACCCGGAACGAGAAGGACGATTAGCCGCCCAAAAAGGTCCTTATAGGCCTCACGACTGACGGCCCGGGGGAACCATGACCCACATCGCCAAGGTGATTGAACTGGTAGGGAGCTCGTCGAAAGGCTTCGACGACGCCGTGCGCAACGCGGTGGCCGAGGCCGCCAAGACCGTGAAGAACATCAGCGGCGTCGACGTCTTGGGGATGACGGCCAAGGTCGATGGAGATCGACTTTCTGAGTTCCGGGCGAACGTCAAGATC
>JAJISK010000095.1 GCA_022848785.1 Thermoplasmatota archaeon | reverse complement strand
AGGCACTCGTGAACGTGATGGACCAGTACCACCCGGACTACGCCTGCAACCCTGCCGACCCGAATTACGATCCACAATTCGAGGAGCTCGCCCGGAGGCCCCACGATCGGGAAATCCAGGAGGCGTATGACCACGCCGTAGCCCTGGGCCTGCGATTCGACGACGTGACCTTCGAGAAGGCTTAGATCCGGCGGATCTTGCCCAGGATGGGCTCGTAGAGGGAACCATCATCCAGGAGGCGGTTGGTGATCTCCTCCAGCTGTTCCTTGCTCAGCCCCTTCTTCCCGGCGGCGTCCACGATCTCGTCCCAGGAGGCGCCCTTGCCGTCCCGGTCCAGGGTCTCCACGATCTCCAAGACGAGCCGCTCCTCCTCCGTGTCCGGCTTCTTCTTCTTTTCGGCCGCGGCCGGCGCCGAGACGCCGTCCTGGAACTCCGGCAGCAGGTACCGGAGCGCGTCGTGGAGCATGCTCTGATAGCGGTCAAGGTCTACCTTCCCGTAGTGTTGGAGGGCAAGGACGATGCCCTCGGAGAGCCCCTGGCGGTATCCCAATGCGACCAACCCGTCCACCGTGGCCGGGTTCATCGCCTCTGCCTCCTTCAGGGCCTCGAGGCGCTTGCGCATCTCCTGGGCCGTCTCCAGAATCC
>JAJISK010000094.1 GCA_022848785.1 Thermoplasmatota archaeon | reverse complement strand
TCCGGCGGGTCTAGCAGGCTAGTACCCTTATAGCCTTGAGGGAGAGGTCGTCGAAAGTACTCGTTCGCGGGTAGCCTACCACGCTGAGGACACCAGGACATCCCACTTGGGCCTGCCCAATGTAGCCTTCGCACTCGGTCACCCTCAGAGGTGACCACGAACCTCCGAGGCATGCTTGTGCCCCAGGTAGAGTTCTTCCCAGCGTTCTCCCAGGGCCTCCCGGAGTGCCGCCACGGCTTCGGCGAGGTCGAATCCCCATGCCGGATCCAGGGCCAGGATGGCCCCGCCGGTCCCCCGCACAAACTCGATAGCCAGGACTTCCTGGAAGTCCTTGCCTTTGGGCATCATCGTGGTGAAAACCGCGGCGATATCCTCCAAGGGAACGGCATACCGCCGCAGGCCCTTCGCAACCTTCACCACAGTGGTGCTGATTTCGATGTGCTTGCCGCGCCAGATGACACTCGGAGGGGGGGACAAGAGCACGTGGGACAACCGGCGGAGGCCTAATACCGGTTTGCCGCATCTTGTGATCGACTCCGCCATCCTTTTGCCCGCCCCCTCCATCGTCTTCCTGCGTGTCCCTCCAACCCACGATCCATCCTCGCGTCTACCGAGATGAAGACGACCTGTTCACCTCCTCCTTGGTCCCAGGGACGCCGGTGTACGGCGAGCGTCTCGTGCGGGAGGGGGGGCA
>JAJISK010000093.1 GCA_022848785.1 Thermoplasmatota archaeon | reverse complement strand
CCTCTTCCCGCGGAACCGTCTCCCGGAGGAGGGATTCGACGTCGCGTTTGAGGGACTCACGCAACGCCTCCCGATCGAGGCCCTCGTATCGAGCATAGCCTCCGAAGAGCTCGTCGGCCCCCTGCCCGGCCAGGATCCGAGGCGTCGGCGCATGCTGGAGTAAGATCCACAGAGGGAGCTCGAAGGAGAGTGTCATCGCGTCCAATCGGGGGAATGCCTTGAGGAGGGCGACCGCCTCGCGCCGCAGGAGCTCATCATTGAGGAGCACGGGTCGCCAACCGAAGCCCAGGAGACGGGCCGCCTCGGAGGCGTTCACGAGATCCGGTGAGTTCGGATATCCCACCGTGAGGGCCGATGTCTGAGCGTGCTCTCGCGCCAGGGCCCCAACCACGGAGCTGTCCAGGCCCCCCGAGAAGGCCAAGGTTAGGCGCCCTCCGGGGGCAGCCATTTCGCGAACTGCCTCCCGGAGTCCTTCCAGGATCTGCTGGGCGGCACTCAGGTCAGAGGGCATCGAAGTCGGTGGTTCCCTCAAGCAGCCCCTGCAACGTCCCGCGGAGGTTCTTGACCGCTACCCTCGCCTGCTTCGTGGTATCCCTATCTCGGAGGGTGACATCGTCCTGTTCCAGGCTGTCGTAGTCAACCGTTATGCAGTACGGCGTGCCGATCTCGTCCATCCGGGCGTACCGTCGACCGATGCTCC
>JAJISK010000092.1 GCA_022848785.1 Thermoplasmatota archaeon | reverse complement strand
TCCAGGGTTTCCTATCGGGACGAACTTTATTAAAGCATTATGAGGCCAGTCTCCCATCCGCGAGCAGCCCCCGTGAACCCGGCATCCAGGAAAAAGGGTAAGACCGCCCCCGTCATCCGGGAAGCCGGTGGAGGTATGGAGGTCACCTGGCTTGGTCATGCTGCGTTCCTGCTAGAGGGGGACGATCGCATTCTCGTGGATCCCTTTCTGACGGGAAACCCCACGGCCGCCATTTCGGCGGAGGAAGTCGATTGCGATCTGGTCTGCGTCACCCACGCTCACGGGGATCACTTCGGAGACGCCATCGCCATCGCCTCGCGACTGGAGGTCCCGTTGGTAGCCATCTATGAGATCTCGGTGGTCGCCGAGGCGCAGGGCGTGGAGGCGGTGGGAATGAATGTGGGCGGATCGACCACCGTGGGACAGACGCGCATCACCATGACCCACGCCGTCCACTCCTCGTGTTTTGTCGGGAACGGAAAGGTGGAGGCGGGAGGCAATCCCGCGGGGTTCATCATCGATTCGGGAGCCCGGGTCTACCACGCCGGCGACACGGGGGTCTTTGGCGACATGGCCCTCATCAGCGAGCTCTATCGGCCCGAACTGGCGCTCCTCCCGATCGGGGATTTCTATACGATGGGTCTCCTGGAGGCCACCAAGGCAACGGAACTTCTCGCGGTCCATCGGGTTATCCCCATGCAC
>JAJISK010000091.1 GCA_022848785.1 Thermoplasmatota archaeon | reverse complement strand
ACCTGCTGGGTGCGCAGGGAGAGGGTGACCGCGTCCTCGGTGGGCAGGGCCAGGGCCTCGTCCTTGGAGTTGACGTGGAGGGACTGGGCCCCGCCGAGGATGGCGGCCAGGGCCTGCATTCCGGAGCGGACCACGTTATTGTCCGGCTGCTGGGCCGTCAGGGTCACGCCGGCCGTCTGGGTGTGGAACCGCAGCATCCAGGATTGAGGATTTTCGGCCCCGAAGCGCTCCCGCATCAGGGAGGCCCAGAGACGTCGCGCGGCCCGGAACTTGGCCACTTCCTCGAAGAAGTTATTGTGACAGGCAAAGAAGAACGAGAGCTGCGAGGCAAAGGTGTCCACATTCAGTCCCGCCTTGACCGCCGCCTCCACATAGGCCACCCCGTCGGCGAGCGTAAAGCTGAGCTCCTGCACCGCCGTAGCGCCCGCTTCCCGGATGTGATAGCCGCTGATGCTGATGGGATGCCATCGGGGCATCCGTTCGGCGCCAAAAGCGAACAGATCGGTGATGAGGCGCATAGAGGGCGCCGGCGGAAAGATATAGGTTCCCCGGGCGATGTACTCCTTCAGGATGTCGTTCTGCACGGTCCCGCTCAGCTTCTCGGGTGGAACGCCCTGCTTCTCTCCCACCGCCACGTACATGCTGAGCAAGATGGCGGCGGTGGCATTGATCGTCATGGAGGTGCTGACCCGGTCCAGGGGGATGCCTTCGAACAGGACTTCCATGTCTTCCAGGCTACAAATGGGCACCCCCACCTTGCCCACCTCTCCTTGGGCCAGATGATGGTCCGAGTCGTACCCGATCTGTGTG
>JAJISK010000090.1 GCA_022848785.1 Thermoplasmatota archaeon | reverse complement strand
CCTCGGGGCGCGTTTTCGTCGTGGGCATGGGGGGGTCGGCCATCGCAGGGGATCTTGCTCACGCGCTGGGGAGGTGGTACGGGGGGGTGGAAGTCCAAGTCACGCGGACCCCCCGCATCCCCCCCTATGTGGGCCAGGAGGATCTCCTGATTGCCATCAGCTATTCGGGGAACACCTGGGAGACCCTCTCGGCCTTTCGACAGGCGCTGGGGCGGGACCTCTCCTGCCTGACGGTCGGATCGGGCGGAGAGCTTGCCGAGACATCCTCGACCCAGGGGGTGCCCCACGTCTTCGTCCCTCCCGGCTTCGTGCCCCGGGCGGCTCTGGGCTACCTTCTGGCACCCCTGCTCACCCTGCTGGCCCGCTCCTCCACCCGACTCGAAAAAGCGCTCCCGGGTGCCCT
Organism: Thermoplasmatota archaeon; assembly: GCA_022848785.1. Next base: position 1,113 of record JAJISK010000090.1, on the reverse strand, counting down.
TACGGACCTGGGCCGGATCCGAGAGGAATGGGTTCCGGCCGTCCCGACGGAGGAGAACCCGGCGAAGGCCATCGCCACGGCCTTGGAGGGAAAGGTACCCATCATCTACGGCCCCCCGCCCTATGCCGGGGTGGCTCGAAGGTGGCAGACCCAGCTGAACGAGAACGCAAAGACCCTCGCGTGGCACAGCATCCTCCCCGAGGCGAACCACAACGAGATCGTGGGCTGGCTTGAGGGATCGAATCCGGAACGATTTGCCCCGGTCTTGCTGATGCCACCCTCCGACAGCGCCATCCACGCCCGCTTCCAGCACACCCTCGCGCTGTTGGAGGAACGGGTGCCCGTCACCTCGGTCCCGCTCCTCAGCGAGGACTTCGTGACCGGTCTGTTGGAGCTCGTCCTACTTGGGGACCTGGTGAGCGTGTACCTGGCGGTCCTGCGGGGGGTGGATCCCCGTCCCGTGGGATCCATTGACCGATTGAAGGCCGCGAACCGCGAGGGAGGGGGCGAAGGGTCGAGCGCCGAGGGGGAGATTTGAACTCCCGAGGCGGTTGCCCGCCACGAGCTATCGAGGGGTCCTCTCCAGGCTCGCGCCCTACCGGACTAGGCGACCTCGGCGTCGGACTAGGGACGTTCGCATAGGGCAGGGGCGAATAAAAGGTGCGCCGGGGCCTCAACGCCAGAGTCGTGGGTAGGATCCCGGGTCCATGAGGACCCGCTCCAGGTCCAAGGCGATTCCCGTCTTGGCAGACGACCATTCCGCTCCTCGCTGGCGGGCCCGCCCCAGGGCCACCGCTTCCCCCTTTCGCGTGAAGAGCGCCACGAGTTCCCCCGAGGCAATCGCGGGGTCGACCTCCAGAATCCCCGGGATCATGAGCGGGGCCCCATGACAGAGGGCTTCCACGGCGGTGTCCTTTACGACCACGCGTCGAAGGTGACCCAGCAGTTCCTCCATCGGGCGGAGGATGGCACGGAGCTCCGTCGGGTCCCCCTCCTCCTTCCAGTGGGTGAAGGCGTCTCGGAAGGCACTCAGGGAAACAGCCGCTTCCTCACCAAGATCGGCTGCGCGGGTCCGCCGCAGATCCTGGAGGTGTCCGCCGACCCCGAGGGCCT
>JAJISK010000009.1:3842-16112 GCA_022848785.1 Thermoplasmatota archaeon | reverse complement strand
CACAGGACCCACCACTCCCTGGGCCAGCTGCGGACCGCCGAGGCGGAAGGCGGGGCCGCCTAGGCATCACCTGAGGAATGCCGCGATGCCATCGATGCCATGGCCAGCCAGCCAGGAATAATCGCAGCAGAAACGACGCTGTTGAACGCCAGAAGAGGTGTCCCTCGCGCAGCCGTCCGACGCCTTGCTATGTCTGGGGACGGCCTTCAACTACCTCCACGCGGCGGAGGATTGGCAGCGCGCCCTACGACGATTTCGGGATCACCTCCACGCCCTCGGTCCACCTCCCTCGATTGCGGGAGTTGGGATAGGGAAATCTACCCCTTGAGGCCAAACCGGTCCCGAGCGGACTCCATAGGAGATCGCCATTGGATAGATGAAATCCCCAGCCGGACAACGCGCAGAGGGTATCGGACGCCCGGTGACGGCCGTAAGCCTCCTTCCATGCATTTCCGCCTCCTTTGTGGTGCATGCGTCATGAACTTCGCTTACGGCCCATGCATTCTTATTCGATGACCGAACGTCCGTAGCTTTACTAACAACCTTACGACACTTTTCACGCCTGGCGAAGCCCACAAAATGCCAGTTTTGAAGGTCTTTGGTATTCCAACCGCGCATTGGGGCGTCCGAAAGAGCATCAACCCCGCCATTTCACTCACGGTGAACGCCCGAGAGCGCGGGCGTCCCCTTCGTCCGCCTGCGCGCGTGGGGGGTCCGGGGGATGCGGCGAGGCTCTTCAGGTGCCTCGCGTTTCGGCTCGAGGACACTAATCCGGTTCCCGCAGCCACTTGCTTACGTCGAGGAAAGCAGGCTACGAACCTTTTCTTCGACTCCCGGCAACGGCTTTTAGAATTAGATTCAGAGCCTCTTCCAAACTCCCAGCTAGCCCTGCAAGCGTGGCCCCTAACGGATCTGCGTTGTGACATCCTTCACCGGAACTTCCGGGTCCTCCCTCCGGACCCGCATCGCTTTGATGGGGACGGGGATGGCATTGGGTGCGAGAACTGACCATGAGATTTCTCCCTCAATCCTCAGGGGCAAACCCTAGGGCCATGCCGACTCGTCGGAATTCGAATTCGGAGGCCACCTATGGGTCGAATTCTTCCTTCTTGGGTTTGAACTCCAGAGGCGGCTGTTTCTCTTCCAAGGCCTCGCTGATCATGTCGAGAGCACTCTTCGCCAAACTGATTGAGGAAGTCGTCCTCGGAAGCCGAAGCTCCAGGTCGTCGGTAGGAGATGCTATGAGGATTGTATCCGCCTCGACAGGGGGCCGCGAGGGCGCCTCTCTCCCCATCGGGGCGGGCGCCTCCTCTTCCTTCTCCATCCGGAGACGGTCATGCGCCGCCAGGATCGGAACGGCTTCCTTGTAAGCGCTCTCGATGCGGGGTGCCTTCTTCTTAATCTCTCCCTTTTCTGCGTCAATGAAATCTGCGAGGACGAGCCAGAAGTCGCCCGAAGGAGGTTTCGTCCCCTGCTTCTCGTAAATCCGCCGGAACAGGTCCACGTTCAAAACCGCCGCAGCGAGGAGCTCTGTTCGCTCGTCCTGGTTCTTTGGGTCGACTATCTGCTTCCCGAGGCTCGAAACGGTCAGGGATGTAGTCTTGCCAACAAGCAGCCCGTATCGCTGGGCGGCAGCAAGCTTGGCCCTGAATCCCCCGCCTTTCCAATTCCGGTGCCCCAGCATCGTTGCCAGGGTCTCCAGTCGCTCAACCTTCTCCCTGACGATGGTCTTGACCACCCGCACGGCGGTCCCGATGCCCACGTCAGGGTACTCATAGATACCTAATTTGCCCATATGGTCTACCGGAATATCCGAACGATACTTGAAGTTGTCGTTTTACTCCAACTACTAGGGCAATATTTGGTCAAATCAGGCGATGTCCATCGGAAATCCCTGCGTCTTGACTTTCGAATGCCCATACAGTCCCAGGAATGTCCATATCGTACAACACAAACTCAGAAATCCTCCACCCTTCCCCTAAATCCCCTATGAGAAGCCAAGATGGCTGCTCGATGCCTCGTTCCTCGACGGCATAATCGAGTATGCGATCTACTGTCCTGACAAGACGGGCGGCCGGAAGGAACTGCAAACCTTGTGGCTTCCCTCTTCGATACAACTATGATGCGGCGAGGAGAATCGGGACCTGGGCGGGGATCTTCGCCACTGGCACGCCAGCTTCGCGGAAAGCCTCAATCTTGCTCTCTGCAGTCCCCTTCCCACGGCTGATAATGGCGCCTGCGTGCCCCATTCTTCGTCCAGGTGGCGCTGTTTGTCCCGCCACATACGCGACTACTGGCTTGTCCACCTGCTCGGTGATGAAGGCCGAAGCCTCCTCCTCGGCCGTTCCGCCAATCTCCCCCACGAGGACGATCCGTTCTGTCTCCTCGTCGTCCTCAAGGAGCCTCAGGCCCTCGACGAAGTTCATTCCAATAATGGCGTCCCCCCCGATGCCAATCGCGGTGCTCTGGCCCTCACCCGCCTCCGTGATCGCATTCACGATCTCGTAGGTCAAGGTCCCGGACCGGGAGAGGACCCCCACGCGCCCGGGCTGAAAAATATGGCCGGGCATGATGCCGACCTTGGACTTGCCGGGAGATATGATTCCAGGGCAATTGGGTCCGACGACCGTCGTTCCCCGTATCTTTGCATAGGCGACAATGTCGAGGGCGTCGTGGAAGGGGATACGCTCCGTGATGAGAACCAGGAGGCGGATGCCGGCCTCGACGGCCTCGATTGCGGCGTCCTTGGCATACCTTGCAGGGACGAGGAAGAAGGACGTGTCAGCGCCCGTTGCATCGACGGCCTCTTGGACCGCTTCAAAGACGGGGACCCCATGGACCTCCGTCCCTCCCTTTCCCGGCGTGACACCCGCGACAATCTTCGTCCCATACGCGAGGCTGGCCTTTGTGTGGAAGCGGCCCTGGTGGCCTGTGATGCCCTGAACCAGGACGCGGGAGGTCTCGTCCAGCAGAATGGACACCTTTAATCGCCCTCCACGACGGCTTGCGCGGCGCGATCCAGGTCCAGATGCGCAATCATCCCCGCATCCCGGAGGAGTTCGCGGGCCCGATCCTCGTTGACACCTCGAATCCGGGCCACGACAGGGATGTCGGTCTTCGCCTCCTCCATGGCTTCCCGGACCCCTACCGCCACGGTGTCGGACTTCGTAATGCCGCCGAAGATGTTGAGGAAGATGACGCGAGGCCGAGCCTTCAGCATCAGCAGAAAAGCTTCCTTTACGATTTCCGCGTCGTCGGTTCCCCCCAGATCCAAGAAGACTCCGGGTTTTCCGCCGTGCAGGTGCAGGACGTCCATCGTGGCCATGGTGAGGCCGGCGCCGTTGGCGATGACCCCGATATCTCCCTCTAGCTGGACGAATGCGATCCCGCGCTCGCGGGCTTCCATCTCAAGCGATGTGAATTCCTGTTCCACGTCCTCGTACTCCGGGTGGCGGAAGAGCGCGTTGTCATCGAGGACCAACTTCGCGTCCCCGGCAACTAGGCTCCCTTCCGGCGTGACGACCAGAGGGTTGATTTCCACCAACTCCGCGTCCTCTGCCTCGAAGAGGCGGAAAAGGGCCGAGGCGATATCCGCAAGGGTCTGCGCCTGCTTCCCCTCGAAGCCGAGGGCGCGTTGCAGACGCCGCAGGATGTAGGGTTGCATCCCCAGGAGGGGTGGGATCCGGGCTCGGAAAATCTTCTCGTCGGGAACGCCCTCGATGTCGATGCCGCCCTCGGTCGAGGCCATGAGGAGGGGCGCCCTCGCGCTCCGGTCGATGGTCAAGCCCAGGTAGAGTTCCTGGGCGATCGGCAGCTTTTCCTCCAGGAGGACGCTGAGGACGGGATAGCCGTCAATCTCCAAGTCCAGGATGGCCTCCACCGCCTCCTGCAATTCCTCTAGGGACTCGGAAAATCGGATGCCCCCCGCCTTCATTCGGCCCCCCGCCAGGACCTGAGCTTTCACGACCGTCGGAAGGGGAGGATCCACCACTTCCTCGAGGGCCTGGACGACCACCCCCTCCGGAATGGGGATGCCGTACTTCCGGAAGACCAATTTCGCTCGGTGCTCGGGAAACTTCATGGCCACACCCCGGGGTTGTACGGACTCAGGCCTTCTCGTAGATGGGGGTCCCGGTGGAACGCACGAGGTCCCGGTAGCGTGCGGTGATTTGCTTCGTGATGCGCCCGGGCTTCCCATCCCCAATGACTCGGTCGTCGACCCGGACGACGGGCGCAATCTCCGCCGCCGTGCCCGTGATGAAGGCCTCGTCGGCCCCGTACACGTCGTAGAGGGTGAAGAACCGCTCCCGGGCCTCGTAGCCCAGCTCATCTGCGATCTCCAGGACGGTTTGGCGGGTGACGCCCTGGAGGATGGAGGCCGTGGGCGGCGTGGTGAGGACCTCGTCCCGCACGACGAAGAAGTTGTCGGCGGAGGCCTCGCTCACGTAGCCTTGGAGGTCCAGAAGGAGGGCCTCGTCGGCATCGTGGATGTTCGCCTCCACCCGCGCGAGGATCTGATTCAGGTAGTTCAACGACTTGATGTTCGGGCTGACCGACTGGGACGGTACCCGCCGGTAGGTGGAGGTGATGAGCGTCAGGCCCTCCTCGTACTTGTCCCCGTACAACACCTCGAAGGGACGGGCGATGATGACGACCGTGGGTCCGCCTTTCACCTTCCGGGGATCGAGGCCGAGGTCTCCCTTCCCCCGGGTCACGACGGGGCGGATGTAGCCATCCTCGATCTCGTTTCGGCGGCAAAGTTCGAGGATGAGGTCGCGCATCTCATCGACGGGGTGGGGGATCTCCAGGTGGATGGCCTTCGCGGAGTCGTAGAGCCGGCGGAGGTGGTCGTCGAGACGAAACACCCTTCCGTTGTAGGCCCGGATCCCCTCGAAGATGCCGTCGCCGTAGAGGAGCCCGTGATCGAAGACGGACACCTTGGCGTCCGATTCCGGTAAAAACTCGCCATTCACGTAGGCCAAAAGTTCCATGGCCCTCTGCCTCAATTGTCGATAGGGAGTCGCCCTATTAAAGGGTCTTTTTGTGAGACCCGCGACGCGAAATGTGGGAGCGCCGAGGTCAGAAGGTCAGACCCGTGAGACGCTCGAAGAGGCCCACGTAGAGGTCCGTAACCTGCTGGACCATCTCGTCGGGAAGGGCCGGGATCTCCGGCTCCGGCTCGCCGCGGTCCCGAGCGCCGTAGAGGGCCTGATGGTAGCCACTGTCCCGGTAGTGCTGGCGCACGAACTCCTTGCTCAGCTCGACGAACCGGCCCTCCTCGTACTCTTCCCGGTCCCAGAACCGGTCCTCATCCGCCGTCCCAAAGGTGTCCACGAGCATGGCCGACCGGTCCCGGTCCATGGCGAACTCCTTCTTCCCGTCGACGTGGATGAGGCCCCGGCGTCCGACCTCGTCCTGGATGGCCGCGTCCATCTTCAGGACCGACTCCCAAATGTCGTCGAACTCCGTCGGGGTCAAGCCGGAAATGTCCAGCGCCTGCTCCCGCGTGAGGAGGCGGTCCGTCTCCTCCAGTTTCGTGGTCACCTCCAGGTAGGGCTCGGGGAGGCGGGTTCCGTACTCCGGGACCTTCGAGGACGCGAATCCGATATCCTTGGGGTTCTCCTTGCCTTTCTCCAGCCGATCGAGAAGGGATCCCGCGACGTAGTAGCGGGCGATCCACTCCAGGGGGAGGAGGTAGCCGCGGGTCTCGGGGGTCAGCTTGTCGTAGTCGGGGATGACCTCGACCCTTCGGACTCGCATGCGGTTCCCGTCGAGGACCTTCAACAAGTGATGGCGAATCCCGAGGCTCGGGGCCCGGTCGAACCAGAAGGCGCTCGTGCGGCACAGAGTCTCCCCTTTCCGGGGGATCTGGGAGGGGATGACCTTGTCGAAGACGGAGATGTTGTCGGTGAAGCGGAACTCCAGCTCCCCCTCGTCGACCTCATAGACCTCCTTGACCTTCCCCCGCCGCAGGAGCTTCATGGGTGACCTAATTGTCGGGTCGATAAAGGGGTTGCGGGATTTGCGGGAGGTTCCACATGGGTGGTCTACCTCGAGAGTCGTCGCACAAGCTTCAAGCACCGTGTGAACCATCCACGCGTGAATGGAAATGGTTCCCACCGAGGATGCTTTCTCCCGTCTCTGGATATGGGAGAAGGTGGGGGACCGTCTCCCCTGGTACTTCGACGTAGCCTCCAACAGGATGCCTGCCAAGTACCTCATCGCTCAGCGGGTTCCCTGCGATCTCGATCTTCCGGAGCGCCGTGACAACGAGTTGTGGGCGGAGCACCAACGAGGGACGGAGTTGTTCCTGGACGTGTGGAAGGGCATTTGGGAAGGAGGGTCACGTCTCGAGGACCAGCCGCGCCCCCAAACATCCCTCGTCGACCTAAGCGTCGAGCTGACCCTCAGGATGCTGCGTCGCTGTATTTTCTGTCGTTGGTATTGCAGGATCGACCGCTCTGCAGGAACGAAGCACGGAACATGCCAACTTGAGGCCGAGTCACGGGTGAGCTCGTATTTCCACCACCGAGGGGAGGAACTTGTGTTTCGCGGAACGCGCGGATCGGGCACGGTCTTCTTCACTTCATGCAATTTGCGCTGCTCTCATTGCCAGAATAGCGATATCAGCCACGACAAGGACAGGGGCATTCCAATGACCCCGAACCAGGTCGCGGCCGCCGCATGGCAACTCCGGATGGAGGGATGTCATAACATCAACTGGGTGGGCGGCGACCCCACGATTCACCTCCACACGATCGTGCAGGCCATCGCGCTCCTGGCCAAGAATCGGGTGAACCTTGAGGACCTCGACTACGTATCCGCTGTCAAGGCCGATTTTGACCGTCCCTCCTTCTCCGAGGAGAGGGGACGATATCACGGGGAGGTCAACGTCCCCATGCTCTGGAACTCCAACTTCTTCATGAGCGCGGAGACCATGCGTATCCTTCGCCCCCTCATCGACGTCTGGCTCCCCGACTTCAAGTTCGGGAACGACAAGTGCTCCGTGTTCCTGGCCCGGACCCCGTGGTATTGGGAGACGGTGAGCCGGAACCACCAGCTCGTCTACGACTGGGGCGAGGACATGGTGATCCGCCACCTTGTGATGCCAAATCACGTGGACTGCTGCACGAAGCCGGTCCTCAACTGGATCGCAGCCCACACGCCTGAGGCACTCGTGAACGTGATGGACCAGTACCACCCGGACTACGCCTGCAACCCTGCGGACCCGAATTACGATCCGCAATTCGAGGAACTCGCCCGGAGACCCCACGATCGGGAAATCCAAGAGGCGTATGACCACGCCGCGGCCCTGGGCCTGCGATTCGAGGACGTGACCTTCGAGAAGGCTCAGATCCGGCGGATCTTGCCCAGGATGGGCTCGTAGAGGGACCCGTCGTCCAGGAGGCGGTTCGTGATCGCCTCCAGCTGTTCCTTGCTCAGGCCTTTCTTCCCGGCGGCGTCCACGATCTCGTCCCAGGAGGCGCCCTTGCCATCCCGGTCCAGGGTCTCCACGATCTCCAAGACGAGGCGTTCCTCTGTGTCCGGCTCCTTCTTCGCCCCGGCCGCGGCCGGCGTCGAGACGTCTTCTTGGAACTCCGGCAGCAGGTACCGGAGTGCGTCGTGGAGCATGCTCTGATAGCGGTCGAGGTCCACCTTCCCGTAGTGCTGGAGGGCAAGGACGATGCCCTCGGAGAGCCCCTGGCGGTAACCCAATGCGACCAACCCGTCCACCGTGGCCGGATTCATCGCCTCCGCCTCCTTCAGGGCCTCGAGGCGCTTGCGCATCTCCTGGGCCGTCTCCAGAATCCAGTAGTCCCGCAGGGAGGCGTCCACGAGCTTCACCATCTCCGGACGGACGGAGGTGTAGATGACCCCCTCCTCCGGGGAGTATGTCCGGGCCTTCCCCATGACCGCCGCGAAGGCGGGGGGCTTGACCTGGGACAGCATCGCCGCGGCCTCCGGCTGGTACTGGCCGGCGTAGACCTGGAAGGTGCCTGTCGGGTCCGTGAGGCGGACCCGCCACATGGGTTGTCCGTTCCCCCCGATGTCCTCCACGTCCGTGATGACGCCCACGAGGAAGAGGCGGTTCACCTTCGCCCCAAGGGGGGTGATGACGTAGCTGGGGGCTCGCTCTTCCCCCGAGCTGTGCTCCAGGGTCGCGTCGGTGTATTCCCCCGCGAAGATCCGCCAGGCGAGTTCCCGTTGCATGCTACCCTCCCAAATCTTCGAGGAGGGCCCGCGCTTCGGCCTGGACGTCCACCTCGAGGACGGTGACGGACCGGGCGATCATCATGAGCCCGTAGTCGTCGCTCGTCACGTTGCCTTGGGCCTGCACCGGGCGGGCGACCAGGAGGTCCGAAAGGGCGTCTCGGATGACCTCCGAGTCCATGGCCTCCTTTGCCTCAGCGATGGCCTCGTCCATGCTCTTTCCGAGGAGCGTCTCCGTCAACTCCCGGTTGAAGATGGCCGTCAGCGCACCACTCCCGTCGTCGATCACGGCCTTCGTCCGCAGGTCCGTCTCGCCCTTCACCTCGCCGTGGATGCGACAGGCACCCTTCTGGACGACGCGCCGGCACTCGGGACACCGATGAATGAGCCCGCTTCCCTCCCGGACCTCCACGACGATGCCTCGCACCTGGACGTCGACCCCGCCGCCCTTCTGGACGAGTTCCTCAATCCAGACGCGGCGCGCTCGATCCAGCTCCTCGCGCGGCGGCAAAGCCGTCTCCTTCCCCCGCTCGAGGCGCGATCGCTCATCGAATGTCAGCTGGGGCAGCCCCCGCCAAGAGGACACGTATCCCCCCTCCACCTCGATGACCTCCCCCGGCTCCAGGCCGAAGTCGTGCCAGGCGGAGAACTGGACCTTGCCCGTGGCGTCGGCCAGGGTCCCCGAGAAGACCACCTTCGGTTCCCCGCGGACCTCCACCTCCCGCCGTTCGATGTCCAAGACGCGGGCGGTGATGCGGACATTCCGCATACCCTCCTGCAGCTCGTCGAGGTTCCGACGGGTCAGGGGGGCTTCCTGCGGAGAGGCCACCTCGAGGAGGGTTCCCCCCTCCACGGTTACCGTGGCCCGATTTCCGAAGTTGATCTGCACCTCGCCGCGAAACTCCTTCGTGTAGGCGTTCTGCAGCCGGATGACGTCGCCGACCTGGATGTTCAGGCCGCGGACCTCCCAGGCGGTGAAGGGGACGGTCCCCGTATCGTCGCCCAGGATCCCGTAGTAGATCTCCTTCGTCTTTCCGTCCTGCTCCAGCTCGCGGCTGTTCAGGCTGATCACCTTGGCGAGGAGGTTGATGCTCGGCTCGCCGGCGCGCAGCTCCTTGACGGTCTTCGTGGTCCCGATGCTGAGGAGAGCCGGGTTTCCGCCGTACTTCCGGACGATGCTGCGTTTGGCGGCATCCAAGGAGACCCGGTAGACGGTCAGGTAGCTCTCAAGCTCGCGTTCTACAACTTCTTCCTTAACCTTTCCTTCCAGCGCCCGTGTTATGTCTTTGATGTGGGGCGCAACTTGCTCGCGCAGTTGCTCACTTCCTAGAGGCGTGTATCGCTTCGTACCTCTATCGGAGCCTAGGTCCCGGGTCTATTTAAGCGGGCCTAGGGGGTGGGTGAAACTGAATGCGAGAAGCTTCTAATGTCTGCCCCCGGTCCCCCTCGGGAGACCATGGATCTCGGGTTGCGAGGGAAGGCGGCCGTGGTGGCCGCGGCGAGCCAAGGATTGGGGAAGGCCATCGCGTGGGAGCTGGCCCGGGAGGGCGCCCACGTGGCGATATGCTCCCGGGATGAGGGCCGAATTCGGGCGGCCGCGGAGACCATCCGTGAGGACACAGGGGCCGAGGTTCACCCCTTCGTTTGCGACCTCACACGAGAGGACGAGGTGGCCACGTTCGTCTCCCAGGCGGCAAAGGCCCTCGGAGGTGTGGACATCCTCGTCACGAACGCCGGGGGGCCACCCCCAGGCCACTTCGAAGACGTGGATGACGCGGCTTGGTATGCCACCTACGACCTGACCTACCTGAGCGCTGTACGCCTGATCCGCGAGGCCCTGCCCCATCTGAAGCGGGCGGGCCACGGCCGGATCGTGGTGATGACCTCCATCAGCGTCAAACAGCCCATCCCGGACCTCATCCTGTCCAACGCGATTCGCATGAGCGTCGTGGGGATGGCGAAAAGCCTCGTCCCCGACGTGGGCCCTCATGGCATCACCGTGAACGTCGTGTGTCCCGGATATGTCGGGACGGCTCGGACCAAGGAACTCTTCGCGGCTCGCGCGGAGCGGGAGGGAACGTCTCCTGAGGCCGTAGAGGAGGATCTTGTCCGAGTCGTTCCCCTCGGGCGCACGGGCGAGCCTGGCGAGGTCGGGGCGCTGGTCGCCTTCCTTGCGTCAGAGCGGGCGTCCTACCTGACGGGGAACCTCATCCAGATTGACGGGGGTCTCGATCGCGGCGTCTTCTAGGCGCCTCGCACCTGGTCCTTCAGCTTTCGCCGTAATGCTTCGCTGATGGCCTTGCCGTCGGCGGCCCCCCTCAGGCGCTGCATGGCGAGGCCCATCAGGGGTTGCAGAGCGCTCTCACCACGAGCCTCGACCAGCTCCCTGTTCTCCTCGAGGAGGGCGTCCAGCTCCCGATCCAACTCCCCGGGAGCGAGGCGGCGTAGACCGAGCTCAGCCACCGCCTCGTCGACGCGGAGGGCGCGGTCCAGAACCGCCTGAAGGACCACGGGAACCGCCTCCTTTGCGAAGCGGCCGTTGCGGAGCGCGGCGAACAGCTCGTCGAAGGTCTCCGGTGTGAGATTCTGCACCGCGTAGCCCTCCGCCTCGAGTTCGGGTAGATGGTTGAGAAAGGTCCGAGCGATGGTTCGGGGGTGACCGTGCTTTCCCGCAAGCTCCTCAAACAAGACATCCGAGCCCTCATCCAAGAGCTGGTCGACCTGTTGAGGATGGACGCCAAACTCCGTGACCAGGCGTTCCGCCCTGATCTCCGGCGGCTCTGGAAGCCTGCGGCTCAGCTCCTCCAGCCAGGCGGGACCGACCCGGATGGGAGGCACGTCGGTCTCGGGATACATGCGTGCGCTTCCCGGGAGGGGTCGGCTATAGACCGTGGTCCCGTCCGGACGGGCGTCCCGGGTCTCCTCGGGCACCCCTTCCAGGGCCGCCTGGGCCCGCGCGCGGACGCGTTCCATGGCAGAGCGAGCGACCTCCGTGTCCTCTGCGACGAGGACGAAGGCGTCTCCTTCGTCCATCCCAAGGGCTTCGGAGATACGGAGGACCTCCTCCGAGGTGACCTCGTAGCCCGGCAGCTCGTCCGAATGGAGGATCCCCTTGGCCCCGGTCACGGCGACCTGGGCAGCGAGTTCCGGACCCAGGCTCCCTGCGAGCAGTCCCGCAAACCCGGGAAGCCGGAGGCCAAGGATGGCCTTGCCGCGTCCTAGGCCCTGACGGAGGACGTGGGACTTCGTACCTTCCATTGCGTCCCCCAAGTCGACGACCTCCCCTCTGATTTCGTCAATGCCCCGCTCGTGCAGCGCGTCCCGCGCCTCGAGGAGGGCCGTCTGCCGCTGAACTTCCCCCGCGACGTAGGATGCAATCATCCCCAGCTCCTGGACCCCCTTGATCTCCACTCGGGCACCGCCCTCCACCGAGACGTTGAGGTCTTCTCGGATGGTCCCGAGGCCACGCTGGACGCGGCGGGTTGCCCGGAGCAGCCGTCCGATCCGCAGCGCCACGTCCCGGGCCATCTCGGGCGAGTCGATGTCGGGAGCCGTGGCGATTTCCACGAGAGGGATCCCCAGCCGATCGAGACGGTAGACGGCCTCCTCTTTCCCGCGGTGAATGAGGCGGGCCGCATCCTCCTCGAGACAAATGGTCGGGATGCCGATGGTCTTCCCATCGACGTCGAGGGCGCCATTCTGAGCTACGAGGGCGCTTCGCTGGAAGCCCGTGGTGTTGGATCCGTCGATGACCGTCTTGCGCATGAACTGGACCTCATCGACGGGCTGGGCGTCGAGGGCCAGGGCCGCAATGAGGGCGGTTTCGATGGCCTCCCGGTTCCCTCCGTGAGGCGGTTCCTCATCTGCCTCCACTAGACAACTCGTCTCTGTGGACTGGTACCGGAAGGCCCGGCCCTTCTGCGCTTCCTCCAAGGCGGCTCGATCCACTTCGCCCAGCTCGCTCTGGGTCGGGCGGAGGAATCGGAGGAATTCCTCAGTCACCCCGTCGACGAGGCGGGACTCGCAGTTGCAGAAGAGCTTGTGGGTCGCGAGCTGCTG
>JAJISK010000009.1:0-3816 GCA_022848785.1 Thermoplasmatota archaeon | reverse complement strand
GAAGGTCGGAGGTCATGGGCACCCTGGGGATAGGAAATGAGCGGGCGATGCCTTAAGGATTCGCGGAAGAGCCGAGGACACGGTCCATTCCACACCGGGCCTCTCCACAGGCAGCCGGGAACGTAAGGAACCGTTCCGGCTTATCCGAGCGACTGAGAGGGCGCCATGGCAATCCCCGATCGGACGAGGCTTCGGAATGCAACGGTTCTGGTGGGCAGCAACGTCTCGGTGCTCCCGGTGGCAGCCCTGGCACCGGCGCTTCCCGCCCTGGCGTTTCAAGACACGCCCAATGCAGAACTGCTCCTTCGATTGACGCTGACGATGCCCGCCTCTCTCTGCTAGTCTGGCTTCGACTCCTCGAGACGAAGCTTCGGGTTGATCTCACCCGCGAGATTGGAGACCATCAGGCCTCGCACCTCCGATGGCTCCGTTGTGTGCCCCAAGACCCACATCAGCTTCACGAGGGCCGTTTCCGGAAGCATGTCTTCGCCGGGGATGACCCCTGCCCTCGCCAGCTCCCGCCCGCGGGAGTAGACGTAGAGTCCCACCCGCCCGTTCAGGCACTGCGTAGTCATGACCACGGAGACGCCGTCCCGGATCGCCTTCCGAATGCGCGTGACCAGCGGCTTCCGCACGTGGCCAAGCCCCGTTCCTGCCAGGACGATGCCCCGGCTCCGTTCGGCCCAGGCGTCGAAGAGGTCCGGGGGCAGGTCCGGGTAGACGTGGAGCAAGGCGACCCGCTCCTCCATCTTGTTGTCCACCTTCACCGGCCCCTCGGCCCGAGGACGGTGGCCGCCGTGCCAGGTGACCTCCCCGTCCCGGTGGACGCGTCCCAGGGGATCCTCGTTGAGGGTGCGGAAGGCGTCCCGTCGGCTGCTGTGCATCTTACGGACCTTCGTCCCCCGGTGGACGGTGCACGTCAGGTCCGAGGTCTCCTCGTGCATCACCGCCACGACCTCGCCGAGGTCGGCGCTGGAGAGGTGGGCCGCGCACATGAGGTTCAGGAACGCGTCGCTGCTCGGGCGGTCGGAGGAGCGCTGCGAGCCGACGAGGACGACAGGCCCCGTGAGGTCCGTGAGCATGAAGGACAGGGCGGCCGCGGTATACCCCAGGGTGTCTGTGCCATGGGGGACCACCACGGCCTTGGCCCCGCGGTTCAAGTCCTTCGCGGCCTCCTGGGCTAGCCGCCGCCAGTTCTTCCCTCCCATGTCCTCGCTGAGGAGGCTGAACAGGACGCGGGCCTGGACATTGCAGATGTCGGCCAGGTCCGGGGCGTAGGAGGCCAGCTCCTCGGCGCTCAGGGCGGGGTACACCGCCCCCGTGCGGTAGTCCACGTAGCTGGCAATGGTTCCACCCGTTCCCAGGAAGGAGACGTTGGGCTTGTCAGGGTTCGCGGCGACCTTGCGACGAGGTACGGGCCGCTCCCGGCCTTTCGCCACACGTTTCAGAGGGGTCTCCGGGGTCACCCGCAGTCCGACGTTGTAGCCGTTGGCGAGCTTGATCGTAAGGACATCCTTCTCGCTGAAGGAGTGGTGGGGCATGACAATCCCCTGGTAGGTCTCGTCCTCAACGGTGACCTGGACCTCGTCCCCCACGTCCGCTTTCGCCCGCTCCAGGAGGGCCGCGACCCGCTTAGGGTACTTCATCGGGTGCGAACGGCGACGCGTGGAAATACCCTTTGCGGGCGGACTGCGATTCCCTTAAGGGCACGTTGGGAACTCACGCAAGGGAGACCATGGGCGAAGCGGCCTCGGTACGGGACCTCCTCAACGAACTCCGATGGCATCCCGCGCGTGACCCCACCAAGGCGCGCATTTTCTACGCCCACCGCGGCCTGCGGGAGGGATTTGCGGCAGTCCGAGGGGACGAGGTGGAGGAGGTCGGGTCCTCGAGCTTCCACGTGGGGACGAGCACGATCCCCTTCTACAAGGTCTTCCGCATCACCTACGGCGAGGAGGTGCTGCTGGAGCGGGCGGCGCCTTCTCCCTAGACGAGCTCGTAGGTCACCCGATCCACGCCCTTGCCCTTGCTCCGCCGCCGGAGGATGCGCATGTGGCCGATCTCCGCAGTGTTCCGGACGTGGGTGCCGCCGCAGGGGCACAGGTCGCGGTCGCCAATCTTGATCACGCGCAAGCGGCGGATACTTCGGGGGATCAATTCTAGGATGGCCCGCTCCTCCGCAATCTGCGATTCCAAGACCTCTCGGTCCTCCTCGTAGATGGTGATGGGGACCTCGGCGTCCACGACCTCGTTGAAGTCGGCCTCCATGGCTTTCAGGTCTTCAGAGGAGAATCCGGCGGGCGAGAAGTCCACGTGACTGTAGTCGACGTAGAGCTGATTGCCCGTGGTCCGGGCCCCGAATCGCCGAAAGACCAGGCCCGAGAGGAGGTGTTGCGCGGTGTGCATCCGCATGTGGGCGTGGCGGCGGTCCCAATCCACCTCCGCCCTCAAATCATCGACAGGGGGAATCTCCCTCACGTGGTGGCGGACTTCCCCGCCTTCCTTCACGACGTTCAAGACCTTCGTGGAGCCTCCGTCCCACTCCAAATGGCCGGTGTCGAAGGGCTGACCGCCCCCCTCAGCGTAGAAGGTGGTTCTGTCCAGGACGACATAGTCAGGTCCCCGCTCTACGACATGGGCTGAGAAATCTCTAATGTAGTTCAGTTCCACCATCGGCAAGTCTCTGTAAGCGGAGTCTTGCCCCAGATAGATGATGGCGGTCTTCATCATAGACTCTCTATCAGGGAAAGCAAGCCCAAAAAGCCTATGCGTGCCAGTCAGCCCCGCCCCGATTCACCTCAAGGTCTTTATCGGGCGGGGAGGCCTTAGCCCTGGAGATCCCTGGCGAGATGCCTCGCGATGACGAGGCGCTGGATCTCGCTGGTGCCCTCGTAAAGTTCCGTGATCTTGGCGTCCCGGTAACGCTTCTCCACGGGGTAGTCCCGCAGATACCCATACCCGCCGAAGATTTGGATCGCCTCCCGCGACGCGCGGACGGCCAGGTCGGAGGCGAATAGCTTCGCCATGGAGGCGGCCTTGGTGTAGTTCTTCCCGCGGTCCCGCAGGGCGGCGGCGTGGTGGATCAGGAGGCGCGCGGCGTCGATTTCGGTCGCCATATCCGCCAGCTTGAACCGGATCGCCTGAAACGTGGCGATGGGTTTGTCAAACTGCTCCCGCTCCTGCGCGTAGTCCCGCGCGGCCTCGAAGGAACCCCGGGCGATGCCCAGGGCCTGGGAAGCGATGCCGATGCGTCCCCCGTCCAAGGTGGCCAGGGCGACACGAAACCCGTGATCCCGGTCCCCCAGCAGGTTCTCCTTCGGGATGCGAAGATTCTCGAAGGCCAGGGCCGCGGTGTCCGATGCCCGGATGCCGAGTTTCTTCTCCCTCCGCACCTTCTGAAGACCGGGTGCGTCGGCCGGCACGATGAAGGCGGAGATCCCCTGGCTCCTGGGGGCCTCGGGGTCCGTCTTGGCGTACGTGACGATGGCGTCGGCGTGCCAGCCGTTGGTCACAAAGATCTTCTGGCCGTTCAGGACCCACTCGTCCCCTTCGCGGACCGCCGTGGCTCGCATCGCCCCCGCGTCGCTCCCCGACCAGGGCTCCGTGAGCGCGTAGGCGCCCAGCCAAGGTCCCTGGGCAAACTTGGGGAGGTAGAACTCCTTCTGGGCCTCGGTCCCGAAGCGGAGGATGGGGTCGCAGACCAGGGAGTTGTTGACGGACATGATGACCCCCAAGGAGGCGTCCACCCGGTTGATCTCCTCCATCGCCAGGGTGTAGCTGAGGGTGTCCGTCCCCCCGCCTCCGTATTCCGGGGGG
>JAJISK010000089.1 GCA_022848785.1 Thermoplasmatota archaeon | reverse complement strand
TACCGCCTACTTCGGCAGCGGGAAGAGCCGGCGAATTGGGGGTGCCCTCCTGGGCGGAGGATTGGTGCTCGGATTTCTATGGGGATGGCTCAGCAGCGGGCTCGGGAACATCATCCCGCTTCCCACGGGCCTCTTTGAGGTAATCGTGCAGAGCATCATTGTTCTCGTGGCGGCGGCCATCGGGGCAATTTTGGCCATTGGGCTCTTCCTTCTGGCCATCATGAAGTCGTGAGCCTCGGATTTCCGTGAAGACCTTTCCGCGAGATGCTCCACGATTGCAGGAAACGTTCACCCTTCAGGCCAAGGGAGCAGATGAAGCCGTCGTCGAACTGGCAGTGGAATTGATGCCGGGGCAGACGGTCATCTATCACTGGAAGGCAGACATGGAGGTCGAGTTCAACATCCATTCCCATCAAGGGGAGGCAGTCACCTACCACGAACGCCTCCGGCAACGAGAGGCCGACGGGGTTTTCGGGAGCCGTACCAGCGGAGAGTACTACCTTATGTGGGAGAACGAAGACCCCGGCCCCGTTGGGGTTCGCGTTGAGCTACGGCGATAAGGTCTGATTAAAGGTTTATTTGCCAGGGGCTTAAGGGATTCACCCATGGACGTCTTGGTTATCCTCGGAAGCAAGAGCGACGCCGACCGAGGCGAGAAGGCGGTGGCCTTGCTCGAGGAGTTCGGCGTCCCGTCGAAGCTCGTCGTTGCCTCCGCCCACCGGACGCCCGATCGCCTCCGTAGGCTGGTAGAAGACTCCGATGCCCGGATCTTTGTCGCCATGGCGGGCATGTCGGCGGCGCTGCCGGGGGCCGTGGCTGCCCTAACCACCCGGCCCGTCATCGGCGTCCCTCTCAGCGGCAAACTCAACTTGGACTCGATCCTGGCGGTAACCCAGATGCCTCCTGGGATCCCGGTGGCCGCCGTCTCCCTCGACGGGGCCGAGAACGCCGCGTTGCTGGCGGTAGAAATCCTTGCCCTCGCGGACCCGAAGCTCCGGGGACGGCTTGAGGCATACCGCGAAGGCATGCGCGAGGCCATCGCGAAGGATTCCCAAATCGTCGGGGGGTAGATGTTCTCCCCGGAGGCGTTCATCGAGGAGGCCGTGGAAGCCCTCCGGAAGGAGATCCCGGGAAAGGCCGTCATCGCCGTCTCGGGCGGGGTCGATAGCACCACCGCGGCTGTCCTCGCCTCTCGGGCCTTAGGGAAGAACCTCCGGGCCGTCTACGTGGATACCGGACTCATGCGAAAGGGGGAACGAGAAGACGTGGACGCGACCCTCCAGAGCCTCGGGGTTTCGTACGAGGTCCTGGAGGCGGCGGATCGCTTCTTCGGGGATCTGAAGGGCGTAGTGGACCCGGAGAAGAAGCGGAAGGCCATCGGAAACACCTTCGTCCGCCTCTTCGAGGAGGAGGCTCGAAAGGTCGGAGCCGAGTGGCTCATCCAAGGGACCATCGCGCCCGACTGGATCGAGAGCGGCGGGCAGCTCCGGGACCGCATCAAGACCCACCATAACGTCGCGGGGCTTCCCACGAGCATGACCCTCGAGGTCGTGGAACCCCTCCGCGACCTCTACAAGGACGAGGTTCGCCGGGTCGCACGAGCGCTGGGCGTCCAAGTGGCGGAA
>JAJISK010000088.1 GCA_022848785.1 Thermoplasmatota archaeon | reverse complement strand
CCCATCACCTTCTGAGGAGGCCGGAATTCCCTCCCCCTATATTAGCCTGCCGGGAAATCAACGATAGATCGCGGGGACCTCTTCCCGCCGCTGGACGGCGCGCCGCCGGAGCTCCTCTCCGAGTCGATTGTAGAGCTTGACGGTCTCCTCATCCACAGAGGGGAAGACGACCTCCCGGGCGGCCTCGAAGTCCTTGGCCTGAACCAGGACCGCGTCTCGGTTCTCGCGAAGGGCGTGCATGGCCGCCTCCCGACACAGGGCCTCGATGTCCGCGCCCACGTACCCGACGAGATCCTTGGCCAGCTTGCCCAATTTCACGTCGGTGTCCACGGGCATGGTACGGGTGTGCACGTTCAGAATCTCGCGGCGCGCCTCCTCCTCGGGCACGGGAAGCAGAATGAGGCGATCGAACCGGCCCGGTCGGAGCAGGGCGGGGTCGACCATGTCGGGGCGGTTTGTCGCGCCGATGGTCACGACGCCCTCCATGGTCTCCAGCCCGTCGAGTGATGTGAGGAGCTGGTTCACCATGCGCTCACTCACCCCCGAGTCCCCCATCGCCGCGCCGCGGCGTGGAGTCACGGCATCGATCTCGTCGATGAAGACCACGCAGGGCGCGACCTGCTTCGCCTTCTTGAAGATCTGGCGGATGGCCTTCTCGCTCTCCCCCACCCACTTGGACATGACCTCGGGGCCCTTGATGGAGATGAAGTTGGCCTCCGATTCCGTGGCCACGGCCTTGGCGAGGAGGGTCTTCCCCGTGCCCGGGGCGCCGTAGAGCAGGATGCCTCGGGGCGGCCGAATGCCCATCCGATGGAACGCGTCCGGGTTCTTGATGGGCATCTCCACGGCCTCGGCGAGTTGCCGCTTCACGTCATGCAGGCCGCCGACGTCGTCCCAGGCCACGCGCGGAATCTCCACGAGGACCTCCCGCAAGGCGCTGGGCTCGACCTCCTTCAGGGCCTCCTTGAAGTCCGCCCGAAGGACTCGCATCTTCTCGAGAATCCCCGCGGGGATGGGCTTGTCGAGATCGATATCGGGCAGGTACCGGCGCAAGGCCTTCATCGCGGCCTCCCGGACCAGTGCAGCCAAGTCCGCGCCGACGAACCCGTGGGTGATCCTGGCCATCTCCGTGAGGAGGGCCTCCCGGTCCTCCGGTTCGCCCTCGATGGGCATACCACGGGCGTGAATCTGCAGGACCTCCATACGCCCGTCCCGGTCGGGCACGCCGATCTCGATCTCACGGTCAAACCGGCCGGGCCGCCGGAGCGCGGGGTCGATGGCGTCCTCGCGGTTCGTGGCCCCGATGACGATGACCTGGCCCCGTCCGCTGAGGCCATCCATCAGCGTGAGGAGCTGGGCCACCACGCGTCGCTCCACCTCTCCGGTCACGTCCTCTCGCTTGGGGGCGATGGAGTCCAGTTCGTCAATGAAGAGGACCGAGGGGGCGTTTTTCTCGGCTTCTTCGAACTTCTCCCGGAGACGCTCCTCGCTCTGGCCGTAGTACTTGGACATGATCTCGGGGCCCTGAATGGAGGCGAAGTTGGCCCCGGCCTCGTTGGCCACGGCCTTGGCAATCAGGGTCTTGCCCGTGCCGGGCGGCCCGTACAGCAGGACCCCCTTGGGGGGATCGATGCCGAGGCGGTTGAAGAGTTCGGGATGCTTGAGGGGGAGCTCGATCATCTCCCGGACGCGCA
>JAJISK010000087.1 GCA_022848785.1 Thermoplasmatota archaeon | reverse complement strand
TCCTGCAGCCCGGCCCGAAGGCGATGGGCCGAGGCATCGGGGTCCAAGGGGAGGACCGCATAGACCTCCCCCGCGCCGACGTTGGACCGGTCCACACCCGCGTTCGCGCAGACGAAGCCGTGTCGTGTCTCGGCGATGAGTATCCCACGCCGCAGGTCCATGCGGACCAGGCGGGCCGCCTCCCGGAGGACGAGTTCCACCTGTTCCGGAGACTTGGGTCGCCCCTCGGCGAATGCCCGAGCGAAGGGGGAGGGGGAAAGGTCCGCCGGGCGATACGTCTGCCCCTCGGCCTTGGAGACGATCTTCTGGCTAACGACAACGATATCTCCATCCCGAAGATCCAGGTCCGAACTCCGGATTCCTTCCCGAATCAGGGAGACCAGACTGTCGCCCTCCCGCACCTCCGGGATGTTCTCGACACCGAACACCTGTACGCGTCTCACGGTTCTTCCCCCCCGAGTCTCCTTAACTTCTGTCCGACGCGCCAGTCTTTCAACAGCCCCTTGGCCCGAGACGGGCGGGCCGCCGTGTAGACCGCGAGGAGATCCATCGGACCCGAGGGCCTCCTTCCGGCGGGGATGGCGTAGATCTCGGGCGTGAGGCCACCCTGTTCGGCTGCCTCCTCCCAGGAGGCAAGGGTGCCGCCCTCAAAGTCTGCGATGAGGGCATCGGTTCCCGACCCCAACACGAGACTCAGTCCGTCAGACCCGGTGGTGGGGACGAGGAGGAGGCCCGCGCCCTGTGCCACGCGCCCAAACAAGAAGGCGAGATCCTGTGCCTCCAGGAGCACGAGGTCCCCGCGGAGGAGAGCAACGGCCCCGGCCGACTCGCCATGAAAGGCCTCGTTGGCTTGCCGCACGGGGAGAGCGCGGATCGGGATTCCCGTATTCTGTCCGAGGGCCGAGGCAGCGGGGTCCTGGGTTACGAGCACGGTCTCGTCGACGAGGCGGGAGTCTCGGACGGCTTGGAGGACATCGAGCAGGATGGCCTCAGCGAGCCGACGACGCCGGCGATGGGACAGGAGATGGTCGACCCCTTTGAGGGAAGAGGCCACTCGGTCCACGGTCACAAACGCCCGAGTCCTTCCTCCCAAAGACGCTGCCCCTCCGCCTGAGATGGCACTGAGTCCCGGGTTATCAAGGATGCGGGACGGGTCACGGTTCGGCCTCCCCTCCCCGCGTCCTTTAACTAGCGATGGGGTTCTTCCCGAGTGCGCGAGGAGCCACCTCGCGGGGGAAGAACGCCAATGGTGAAAGTACACCAGATCGTCGCCACGGCCGACGCCGAACGACTCGTGTGCCGGGCGGCGCGGGGGGATTACATGAGAGGCGCCCCCTGGAACGCGAGCTTCGAGGAAGTCATGGGGCCCATCAAGGGGGCGGACATCGAGGAGAAGATCGGGAACTTGCTGCGGCAGCTCATCAGTGCCGGGCATTGGGGGCCCTTTGAGCACCCCACCATCACTTTCGGAATCGAGGGCATGAGCCGGGTCACGCTCGCCCAACTGACGCGACATCGCCTCGCCAGCTTCGACATTCAAAGCGGTCGGTATGTGAGCTTACGAACCCTCACGCCCAAGGATTTCGTCTGGCCCCCGAGCTACCGCGAAAAGGCGGTGGTGTCCAGGGAGGCGGGACGTCGGGAGATTACCCTTTCCCCCTCGGAGCGTGAGAAGCTCATCGAGGGACTCTTCACCCAGATGATTGAGGCCTA
>JAJISK010000086.1 GCA_022848785.1 Thermoplasmatota archaeon | reverse complement strand
CGAGGTGCCCTCGGAGGATGTGCTCCGCCATCGCGCGGTCGACCTGCGCCTGCGGTTTATCCAGGATGGGGAAGATCGTGTCGAATCGCGAGAGCAAAGTAGGCGGCAAATCTATCTGCTCCGATATATATTTCCCAGAGTCAAAGCGGCCGAAGGTCGGGTTGGCGGCAGCGAGGATCGAGGTCCGCGTCTGCAGGGTCGCCGTGATCCCGGCCTTCGCGATGTGGACTGTCTGCTGTTCCATCGCGTTGTGGATGCTCGATCGATCCTGCTCATTCATCTTCTCAATCTCGTCGATGGCCACGAGGCCCCGATCGGCGAGGACCAACGCCCCGGCTTCCAGTGTCCAGCGCCCCTCCCCAAAATCATCTCGTACGGCCGCCGCGACCAAGCCGGCGGGCGTCGCTGCCTTGCCGGAGGTGTAAATGCCTCGGGGGGAAAGCTTGACGATGTAGGTTAGAAGCTCGCTCTTGGCCGTGCCTGGATCCCCGATTAGCAATACGTGGCTGTCTCCGCGGATGCGTCGGCCGTCGGGAAGCTCCTTGGCCACGCCTCCGAACAGCTGGAGGGCCAGGGCCTCCTTCTCCACGTTCAACCCATAGATGGAGGGGGCAATCGAACCCACGATCTTGCGGATGACGTCGCCGCTCGCGGCCTCCTCCAAGATTCGCTCCTCGTCCTCCGGCGTAATCTCGATTTCCTCGTACTCGACCTCCTCCAACTCCAGCCCGACGACGTCGAGGAAGATGTCGAAGAGCGTGGATTTGGAGCGGAACCGACCGCGCTGGGAGCCTCGCAAGACCCCGTTGAACACGATACGGTCCCCTGGGTTGGCGAGGCCGACGAGGTCCTCCTCCAGGTAGCCGGCCAGACGTTGTGGAGCTTCTCCCCCGCGGAGGTCCTCCGGCGCCTCCTGAATCTCGATCTTCTGGGTGTCGATATAGCGGGAACCCTCATCGAGGAGCTTGAATTTCGTCGCACCCGTGGTGCGGCTACAACCCCCTTGGTCCTCGTAACACTCCAATGGCTCGCGAAAGTCGAGACCCTCTTGGGCCTCTTTGATCACCGCGCCACAACGCAGGCACTGGAAGACCGCCTCGACCAGACGGGGACGGACCTCGGTCGCCTTCCGAACGAGTCCTTCGACGGAGACCAGCTTTCCCAGATGCTTCGCGCGAAGGTCGCGGACCTCGACTCGGAGGTCCCGCGGGACGCCTCGAACCCGAAACCGGATCTCGGCCTCCTCGGTGGGCGGGACAAAGCTGCGGATCGCTTGTTCCACGGAGTACACGGCATTCTGAGGGTGGTCGAGGAGGTAAATGGCCAGATCCGAGTCGAACCGATCGATGGCGCCGTAGTCCACCTCCAGGCTGCGCTCTTCGGGGTAGGCATCGGCAAGCTTCGTAATCCTCCCGGTCAAATTCGCTTCGTCGAGGAATTCCTCCCATCGCGCGACCAGCTCCTCGGTCGAATAACTCAGCAGCTGTCTGTTCCCCCGTCGCGTGGTGGTGACCATGGGCTATTTAAGAAACGGGCCATCGCTTCATGTGGGCCTCTTCACCCCTCGGACCCGATTTCCACTGGAAGTACTGGCCTCCCTTTTTGGGCCGTTGGTCGTCAACTGCACATTGAGTAGCCGCACGCGCGGCAATGGAAGCATCCCCCTTCCGGGACCAACGCGAGGCCGCATGTGGGACAGAGCCTCTGTACGACTACCGAGATGGTGCCGTCTCGTCGATCGATCGCGCTCTCCAATCACTCACCTCCCCCGCCATCCTGGGAGGCTATAAAGAGCGCCAGGAGGGGGGTCCCCGAAAGTGAGGGCCCGCCGCAAGCTTTAATCGTACCAGGTCTGTTACCAGCGACCGGGGGAGCCGGTGTTCGTTCCGGAGCGCAACCTCAAGGAGCTCATTCTTTCTTA
>JAJISK010000085.1 GCA_022848785.1 Thermoplasmatota archaeon | reverse complement strand
TCGCGTGCCAGCAGCGAGCGCAGGAATTCCTCGTCAGGCCAGAGGGGCCCACCGTTGTCCAACTCTGCGGGGGCAACGCCGTTTCGCTTGACCCCGGACGGAGGAGGACGATTCAACTCGCCGATCTAGCGGCCCGGCTCGCCCCTTTCGGCCGGGTCCATCTCACCCCGTACCTGGTCTCCCTCGAAGTTCCGCCATACAATCTCTCCATCTTTCCGGATGGCCGTGCGATTGTCCGAGGGGCACGGTCCCCGCAGGTCTCGCAGGCCCTCTACCGCCGGTACGTGGGGCGGTAGGCGCGGCGCCAACCGTTATATGGCCCCATCGTGCTCAATGGGGTGATTACGGTGGCGAAGGGAACGCTCCTCCTGAGCGGCGGGATTGACAGTCCCGTTGCCGGTCATCTCATGGCGACGGAGGGCACGGACGTCCTCGCGCTGCACTGCTCGCTCGAGCCTTTCACCGACAGCGCCCCGGAGGAGAAGTCTCGGAGGATTGCCGAAACGCTCGGGTTCTCCGCCTTCTACGTCGCCCACCTCGGGGATGCGTTAGCCGAGATCGCCCGGAAGGCCCGTCGACGCTACTACTTCGTCCTGTCCAAACGGCTGATGTTCCGGGTGGCCGAAGCGCTGGCGCACCGTCAGGCAGCGAAATTCCTGATTACGGGAGAGAGCCTCGGTCAGGTGTCCAGCCAGACGCTTTGGAACCTTCGGGCCATCGAGGCCGCCGTGGACCTCCCGGTGTACCGACCCCTCATCGGCTGGGACAAGGTGGACATCGTGCGCGAAGCCGAGGCGATCGGCACGTACCCCATCTCGGTGGGTCCCGAGGTCTGCGACGTCCTAGGCCCCGCCCACCCCACGACCCGGGCCAAGCTGGAGGTCGTGGAGGCCGAAGAGACGAGGCTGCCCTACGACGCGCTCCTCGAGGGCTCGCTGGCGACACTGAAGGAGACGACCCTCACCGCGGCTCCCGTGGCGGAAGCTAAATAGACGCCCATCGATTGATGGTCGCGCTGCATGAGCTATTTCATGATGCGACCGTGTCGAACCGCCGCGGCCTATGTGGCCACCCTCAGGAAGCACCTCGTCCTGAACCTCGCGGAAGCGCGGGACGCCTTGGCCGAGAAGGGGTATCACATCACGGACTGTGGGGTCCTGCTCCTGATCCACGACGAGCCCGAGAGGACCCTCTATAAGACGGGCCGCATCCTGGTCAAGGGGGGCGAAGAGCCCGACGCGCGACGGGCCGTGGAGGAGATTTACGACCGACTGGAGATTACCGAGCGGCTGGCCGCGTAGATCACGCCGGGGTGCCCCGTGAAGCTCGTTCTCGATACCTCCGCGATTCTTTCCGGCATGGACTTCGCGGGGGAGGTGTACGTTCCCTCCAGCGTCCTCCGAGAGGCGCGAAAGGGCGGCCTGGACCCACGTCTGGAAGCGGTGCTGGAAACGAAGAGCCGCGTCTTTGAGCCACGCACCCGGGAGCTGCGGGTCGTGTCCCAGGCCTCCATCGAAACGGGGGACGACGCCAGCCTCTCGCAGACGGATCAGGAGGTCCTCGCGCTGGCCCTCCAGCTGGAAGCCGCGGTCGTGACCGACGACTACGCCATCCAGAACGTGGCCGCGCGATTGGGCCTCCAGTACGAGCCCGCCCTGCTCCCCGGGATTCGCAGAGAGGAGGAGTGGTCCTTTCGCTGTCGAGGATGCGGACGATACTGGCCCCGGACCTTGGAAGCGTGTCCTGTCTGTGGGGCCGAGGTGCGACGGTACCGAGGCCGTGCCTAGCGCCCGAACCGACGTCGGCGCATCTGGTAGGAACGAATCGCCCGGAGGAAATCGATTTTCCGAAAGCCAGGCCAGAAGACGTCGAGAAAGTACAGTTCGCTGTACGCGAGCTGCCACAATAGGAAGTTGCTGATGCGTGTC
>JAJISK010000084.1 GCA_022848785.1 Thermoplasmatota archaeon | reverse complement strand
ACCTCAACATCATCCCCTACCTTCCTCTTCCCCGTCTTCTTGGCCATTTGTGGTTTCCACCTCCAATGGTTCCCGACCACACATAATTTTCAAACCCCAAAGGTCTATTCCAGAGGTTTAGGGGTAAGGCTCCAGCGAAGGTGGACAGCACCCTGCCTAGGCCAATAAGAAAAAGAAAAGAAAAAGAGAGGGCAGATTTCCGGCCGCTTTACCAATGGAAAGATTCTTCCTGAAAACAGGTGTCGCCTCAAGGTCACACAGGCAACTATATAGGTGACCGGCCTCGCTCTGAGTCGAAAGAGCGGAAGACCATCCGAGATGGCCCGTGGATCGTCCTACCTGGTCACGGCATGGCGGCTTCTCCGTTTCGACCCTCGCCGAAACCTCGGACCGGACCTCGGATTGAGCCTGCGAAACGCTGAGAGACTCATATAGGAGCAGGCACCTTCGAAATTGGGCCGAGACGGTTGCATGAAACGGACTACTTCGAGCCCAGTCAGTCGCCTTTCATGATTAACTACCGCGTCGCCGACCTCGACGGCCTCCTGGCGCAGCTTCGGCGCGAGGGCGTGGAGGTTGAGGATCGGGTCGAGGAGTCCTCGTACGGCCGCTTCGCCTGGATCATGGATCCCGAGGGGAACCGCGTGGAGCTGTGGGAGCCTCCTGAGAGGCACTGAGGAGGCCCGATGGCGGAAACGTTCCCCGGAGACGGCCTGACTCGATGCGCTTGGGGCTTCGCCGAGCCCCTCTTGCTGGCCTACCACGACGAGGAGTGGGGGGTTCCCCTCCACGACGACCGCGCCCTCTACGAGCTTCTGGTGCTTGAGGGAATGCAGGCGGGGCTGAGCTGGATGACGGTCCTCCGGAAGCGGGAGAACTTTCGGCGAGCCATGGATGGCTTCGACCTCTCTCGGGTAGGTCGCTACTCGCAGGACAGGATGAAGCAGCTCCTGGCCGATGCCGGCATCATCCGAAATCGCCTGAAACTCGAGGCGGCCATCAACAACGCCCAGAGGTTTCCCGAGGTTCAGGAGGAGTTCGGATCCTTCGATGCCTACCTCTGGCGTTTCGTCGGAGGCCGCTCCAAAGCGAACAGCTTCGCCTCTCTCGCGGACCTTCCATCGGAGACCGAGGAGTCACGGACGATGAGCAAGGATCTGCGACGGCGCGGCTTCCGTTTCGTTGGGCCAACGATTTGTTATGCTTACATGCAAGGCGCAGGCCTGGTCAACGATCACACGACGAACTGCTTCCGGCACGCGGAACTCATTGACCAGCGGTAACGGCTCGCATCGCCCTTTTTAGGGGGCCCCCTGTACTTCCCAAGGTGCGCACCCTTGTCATAGGGGGCACCGAGTTCATCGGTCGCCATACAGTTGAGGAACTCCTCCGCCGGGGTCACGACGTAACCCTCTTTCATCGGGGCCGGTCCCCCAATCCCTTTGGAGACCAAGTTCGGGAGTTGTTCGGGGATCGCATGCGCGCTCGGGACGTTCGGAACGCGTTCTCGAGCGAGGCGTTCGACGCCGTCATCGACCTCGTCTACGTGTGGGGACCGGGCACGGGTCCCTCGCAGGTGGCCCCGGTGCTTGACGCGGCGGGGAACGCTCTCGAGCGCTACGTGTTCCTGAGCAGCTGCGGGGTGTACGACCCCCAAGGACCCCTTCCGGCCAACGAAGACAGCCCGCGCGCGCCCGCCCTCGGTCAATACAGCGCCGACAAGATCGCGACGGAGGATTTCCTGCTCGAGGTCCAACGGGAGGGACGGGCCAGCGTCTCCATCATACGACCCCCCCACGTCTACGGCCCCTTCAACAACGTACCCCGGGAGTCGTGGTTCTGGGACCGAATCGTGGCGGGACGCCCCGTTATCATCCCGGATGAGGGTGGGGTCCTCACGCATCTCGCCGCGGTCTGGGACGTTGCGTGGGCTCTGGCTGAG
>JAJISK010000083.1 GCA_022848785.1 Thermoplasmatota archaeon | reverse complement strand
CGCCCGGCTTCTTCGTGGGCGTCGTCGCCACCATCCTCATTGCACTCGCGCTCTTCGGGCTCTTCATCCCGGGGTTCTTCACCTCTCCTCTCGCCCCCGTTACCGTGATCGCGGTTGGGGCCCCGGTCACCTACGTCACGATTCTCCTCTACCAGCGTCTGGCGCCCCCCTCCCCGCCCATTACGACGGTGGGCGAATCTCTCATCGGGAGGCGGGGCCGGGTCGTGCGGCGAGTGATTCCCGACTCCATCGGCGGCAAGGTTAACATCGACAACACCGTGTGGAGTGCGACTGCAGAGGAGCCCATCGCGAAAGGCATGCGGGTCCAGGTGGTGGACAGCCGCGGCGTGCATGTCGTCGTGACGCCTTGGGAGGCGAAGGCCGCGGAGAAGACCACCGAGAAAGAGGAGAAACAGGAGGAATAGGATTGGTACCGGGGGAGAGTGGGAACGTGTTCGGAGGTTTCTTTGGCGGCCTCCTGCAGGTGGACGTTGGCGCCCAGTTTCCGGGTGAGGTGATCCTCGCCCTGACGTTGCTCGTCCTGTTCGTGGTCATCGCCCTCTTCGTCAGTGCCGTGCGTATCGTCCAGCCCTACGAGCAGGGTCTCTCCATCCGTTTGGGGAAGTTCACGAGGGTCCTGAATCCGGGGTTCAACCTCGTGGCCCCGATGATCACCCAGGTCATCAAGCTGGACCTCCGAACTCAGGTCCTGGACGTACCCCGGCAGGAGGTCATCACCAAGGACAACGCGCCCACGAACGTGGACGCGATCATCTACATCAAGATCATCGACCCGAAGAAGGCCTACTTCGAGGTGACGGACTACCGGCTTGCCACCGTGGCCCTCGCGCAGACGACCCTTCGATCCATCATGGGCGACATGCAGCTGGACGAGATCCTGTACAACCGGGAACAGATCAACTTCCGGCTCCGGGACGTGCTGGACACCGCCACCGACGCCTGGGGAGTCAAAGTCGAGGCCGTGGAGATCCGGGAGGTGGACCCCCTCCGGACGGTCAAGGCGGCCATGGAGGAGCAGACGGCGGCGGAGCGGCAGCGCCGAGCGGCCATCCTGCGGGCGGATGGCGAGAAGAAGTCCGCCATCCTGGTGGCCGAGGGGGATAAGCAGGCCCGCATCCTGGAGGCGGAGGGCGTCCGTCAGGCGAAGGTCCTCGAGGCCGAGGGGCAGCGCCTCGCCACCATCCTGGAAACCCAGGGCGAGTCCCAGAAGCTGCGCATCCTGTCCCTGGGCGCCTCCACCCTGGACACAAAGGCCATCGCCGTCCTCTCCATGGAAACCCTCAAGACCATGGCCGAGGGGGAGGCCACGAAGATCATCTTCCCCTTCGAGATCAGCCGGATCGTCGAGGGGATCGCCGACTACCTGGGCGTCATGAAGAAGGTGCCCGAGCGGGAGATCGCCAGCTTCGAGGAGCTGGAGGGCCTCCTGGGGAAGGCGGACGACGTCCTGGGCCCCCTCCCCAAGGCCGAGGAGCTGGCCCGGGACATGGAGGCCGCCAAGATAGAGGCAGAGGAGGCGGCGGCGGAGGCCTCCCGGACCCGCGCCGAGATCGGGTCCGAGGACGACCTGGAGGACTAAAGGAGGACCCGCTTCTCCTCCTTCACCGTGTTCAGGACCAGCTGGGTGTAGGTCCGCTCCACGTAGGGGAGCGCCAAGACCCTCTTGATGAAGGCGTCCAGCTCGCGGGTGTTCCGGAAACGGGCCATGACAATGGAGTCCCAGTCCCCCGTCACGTCGTACACCCCGTAGACGCGCGGGTCTTCCGCGACCTTCTGCTGCACCTCCAAGAGCTTCCCCTTGGAGATCTGGAGGCCGACGACGACCGGCAGGTCGAATCCCGTTTTGTGCTGGTCGATGATGGGGGCGTACCCCGTGATGATGCCCTTCTTCTCCAGGCGGTGAATCCGGGTGGACACCGTGCTCGTCGAGATCTTCAGCTGCCGCGCCAGGTCGCGATAGCTCTGTCGGGCATCGCGGTTGAGCAGGCGCAGGATTTCCAGATC
>JAJISK010000082.1 GCA_022848785.1 Thermoplasmatota archaeon | reverse complement strand
AGGCGAGGGGTTCCGCCACCGGATCGAACACCTCGAACTCCCAACGGAAGAGGACTTGAGAGAGGCCCGAAGGCTCGGCCTCGTCGCGTCCATGCAGCCCAACTTCGTCGGCCAGTGGAGTCGGCCGGGGGGGATGTACGAGGACCGACTCGGGCCGGAGCGTCTGAAAGGGAACAACCCCTTCCGCCGCATCCTCGACATGGGCATCCCGCTCGCCTTTGGCTCGGACAACATGCCCCTCTCACCCCTCTATGGCGTGCACTGGGCCGTCAACGCCCCCTTCGAGGCCCAGCGGTTGACCGTGGAAGAGGCCTTGCGCGCCTACACCCTGGGATCGGCCTACGCCAGCGGGGAGGAGGCGCTCAAGGGGTCCCTCGACCCGGGAAAGCTGGCCGATCTCGTCGTCTTGGAGAAGGACCCGTGGGAACGCCCCGAGACGATTGAAGACATCCCCGTTTACGCCACGATCCTTGGCGGGCGCGTGGTCTACCAGGCCGCCTAGTCCTTGGGCACCTGCGCCTGCATATCCCGATAAACGGACCGCCAGCGAAAGCCGTCGTCCCTCCACCTGTTGTCCAAGTTGTGAACGTGGAAGAAACGCCCCAGGCCCTCTCCGCTTTCCTCCGACCAGCGTCCGTCGACGGGTCCCTGGTGAAGGTCGGCTTTCGCCAGGCGAGCCTGAACGTCCTCTGCCGAGGGGCCCTGGGCGGGCGATGGCTGGGGGATACCCCTCACGGCCGCATCCGCTGGAGCCGGAGGTAGGCCACCTCCTCCCCCGTGCGGGCAAGGAGAATCTCCTTCCGAACCCCGTGGGCGAGGCGCACGGCTCGGCTCACCTCCGGCCAGGTCCCGGTAAAACCCTCTGGAAGGGCGTGAATGAGGTACTTGGCGTGGGTAGCCTCGGGGTCCCCCTCGTAGCCCCGGAAGTGGGCCCCGTACTTGAAGCCGGTCTTGACCAGAATGCCCCGTTCCTTCAGGTCCTCGTACACTCGCAGTCGCAGTTGGAAGTCGGGCTGAATCCGGATGGCCTCTCGCAAGAGCGTGGCGAGCCCCACCTTTCGACCCGTCTGGGCCCTTCGCACGACGAGGGCCCCGCGCTGGGCCAAGTACAGGGTCTCCAGGAGGGACAGCTGAAGGCGCTCACCCAGCATCTTCCCGTAGAACCCCCTCTCGTAGAGCCCCCGCGCACTCGCGGCATCCGTGATCAGGGACCGGTCATTCAGGAACAGCGCCTCGGCCTCGATCCCTGACAGGTCGTCTTGCATCCGTCCCCGGGGCGAGGCGTTGGAGACGCGGTAGTAGGTGGTGTCACTCTCCTCGTCCACGACCGCAACGACGAGCTCCTTGCGGACCCGGGCCACGCGCCCGAGGTGAGCCTCGAGCTCTCCCAGATCGAAGAGGCTACGCTCCGAGAGGGCGAGGACCCAGTACCGCGTGGGGGCCTTGTCCGGTCCGGCCCCACGCGGAAAGACCCGGAAGTCCAAGGGGGGCACGCCCGCCTTGACGACGTACCCCCGCTGTCGAAGATCCCGGTACACGAGGTACCGGATTTCGAAGTTCGGGAGGACCGCAGTCCCCTGCCGGAAGAGGTTCTTGATTCCCAGCTTCCGGCCGGACCGAGTGACGTCGAGCTTCCCCGTCTCGCTGAGGTACGCCGCCTCCACGAGGTCGAGTTCCACCCCTCCGCCCGGGAGGGGATTCCCGAAGTAGCCGCGGTTGTACAGGCGGCTCCCGTCGGCCTCATCGGCCACGAGAACCTTCCCTTCGAGGAGCCGTCCGGACATGCAGGCGAACAAGGTCGCCGGAGTATAAGTCCGTCCGCGAACGTTTGAGGCGTCCTGCCGGTACTGAGGACACGCCCGATAGCGATCTGGGTTCCTTTATATAGAAGGTTATTTATAGTCAAACTGTGGACCGGGCCCAACTTCTCGCGGACGCGCGCGATCTCCTCTCTCACACCGGCTTCTTCGTCAGCGAGCAGCACTGGAGCCGTGGGTTGAGCTTCGACCTCGCCGCCCGTCGCGACGACGTGCTCTTGCTGGTCAAGGTTCTCCTGAACGTCGATGC
>JAJISK010000081.1 GCA_022848785.1 Thermoplasmatota archaeon | reverse complement strand
TTTTCGCTGCCTTCTCGACCGCCCCGGTTAGGGCGTCCTGCAGCTCGCTAATCATGAAGTGGTATAGGGCGGGCCCGACCTTGTTGACCAGCGTCGGCCGTGGCCAGTCACATGTCCGCGGCCTTCCTTTTGAGAAGCCCGGAATCATCTCCGCGACCGAGACGAGAAGGTTTAAGGCCGCCCAGGACCTGAATTTAACACGGTGACGGACCTCTACTTGCCTTCGGGCGGTGGGCCGGCGCTCTCGGATCACGACCGAGACATCCTCGCGCTTCTCGGACGGGAGGAGGCAATCGAGGTTAGCTTTCAGGGGTTGCGTCGGCTACTCGACATCCACCAGGAGTCCCTGACACGCGCCCTACGTCGCCTCCAAGAAGAAGGACTCGTGAGCGGGACGGGGGAGGGATATCGGCTGAGTTCTCAGGGAGTTTCTCTTGCACAGGCGGTCCGTGACCCCATTCAGAGCCCTCCCATCCCCGTCCTGCGGACGGTTCTCCCTGGCGAGCACGAAGGTCGCCGCGCGACCGAAGCCCTTCGGCAGCGTTGGTTCGGCCCCCTGCGTTGGTACGGGTTCGCAGAAGATGCTGCAGGACGGACCTTGACCTGGACGACCGAGGATGGGGGCATTCGTCTCGACGCCCGGTTCGAGGGCATCTTCCTTTCCGTCGACGGACGCTTGGTCGATCCGAACCGTCTTCCTGAGGCGGTCGCGGCCGCCCACCGAATTCTCAATGAGGTCACTCGGGCTTACATGGATGCAGGGGCCTCCGCCCTTCCTGGCCCCGACAGCTAGCCGAGGGGCGGACCAATCGGCATATAGCCCGTGTCCCATCTCCGACGGGAAGTTCATGGCTCGTCAGCGGTCCCGCATCGGGGAGGAATCTGTAAAGGCCAAAACAGGGAGGGGTTGGGAAGAGTGGTTCTCCCTCTTCAATGCCTGGGGGGCCGCGGACAAGGGCCATGCCCCCCCCCCCCCCGCCAGACACCTCGAGGAGGCGTACGGCTTGGGAGGATGGTGGGCCCAGACGGTCACCGTAGAGCACGAGAGGGTGCGAGGGCTGCGAGAAGTCGGACAGCGTGGGGATGAGTTTGTGGCCACGGCGCAGCGGACGATCCGGGCTTCCCCGGAGGCTGCCTACGCCGTCCTCACCGAACCGGACCACCTTTTCCGCTGGCTTACTCAGGGGGCACGAGCGGACTTGCGAATCGACGGGCCGTACGAAAAAAGGGGCGGAGACCGAGGCGAGTTCTTGCGCCTCGACCCCCCCGGGCGGATCAAATACACCTGGGGGAACCCAGACCACGCGCCCGGAACCGTGGTCGAAATCTGGATTCACCCCAAGGACGAAGCGAAGTCCCTGATCCGCCTCGAGCATTCCCGCCTGAAGAATCGAGAGGGGTGCGAGGACCAAAAGAACGGATGGGGCTGGGCCCCCGATTCGCTGCGTGCCTACCTGGAGACCGGGAGGCCGATTCCGTATGAAGAGTGGCTCCAAAGATAGGACCGGGGGGCTCCTCGAAGGAGGCTTCGAATACCACCCCTTGACACCTAGACGATGGGAGGACCTGGAAACCCTCTTCGGCAAGTCCGGGGCCTGGGGGGGCTGCTGGTGTATGTGGTGGCGCCTCTCCGCCGCCGAGTTCGAGAAGCAGCGAGGGGCCCAGAACAAGACCACCATGCGCGACATCGTAGACGAGAATCGCGTCCCCGGGATTCTTCTCTACAAAGAGGGGAAGCCCGTGGGGTGGTGCTCCATCGCCCCGCGAGACGAATTTCCCCGCCTGAATCGGTCGCCCCTCCTCAAGCCGGTGGACGAGGAACCCGTCTTGTCCATCGTGTGCTTCTACGTCGCGCGGGCCTTCCGCCATGAGGGCATCTCGGGGAAGCTCTTGGAAGCGGCCCTCGCCTACGCGAGGGAGCAGGGCGCGGACATCGTCGAAGGATATCCCCTCGATACAGATCGGAAGGACTACCCGGCCCCCTCGGCATGGACTGGCTTCCTTCCCACCTTTGAGGCAGCCGGCTTCAACGAAGTGTTGCGCCGGAAGGTCACGCGCCCAATCGTACGGTACCGATGGGACCCCGCG
>JAJISK010000080.1 GCA_022848785.1 Thermoplasmatota archaeon | reverse complement strand
TGGGAGGCGATGTCGTCATCGCTGACGCCGAGGACCTCCGTGTTCGCGTTCCGGAGACGGGCCAGGTTGTCCCGGAAGTCGCAGGCCTGCTGGGTACATCCCGGCGTCGCATCCCGGACGTAGAAGTAGAGAATCACGTTCTTGCCGCGCAGGTCCTCGAGGGAAATCTCACCGCCCTTCGATGAAGGGAGGGTGAAGTCGGGGGCGGGCTGACCTTCCTCCGGGAGTCTGGCCACCATGGTGATCCTCGGAACAGACGAGGCGTCGCCCTTCAACCTTTCCTGCGCCACAACCGAATCGATGCTCAGGGGAAGAGGGGAATGGCGGGGCTTTGGAAGAGAACGGAGACGAACCATAAGAAGAACAGGATCAAGGCGAAGGCCATGAAGGCCTTCCGGGTCGAATCGCTGAGGTCCGTCCGGAGAACGCCCAATAGGAGGGCGAGCGTGAGCAACAGGACCATGGCCACATCGACCAGGAGGGCTGAGGCCCCGATGAGGACGCGGACGAAATCCTGATGCGCCCCAGGCGAGGGAAACAACGAGGGGCCGACGAAACCGGGGACGCGTAGTAAGACCGCGGCGGCGAGGAGCAGGACTCCGATCGAGACCACAGCCGCCACCAATCCGCCCCGGCCCACGAAGCGGGTGACGGCCTCATCCCGTCCCGGCGCGGCTGATGGGGGTGTGGGGGGCCTTGCGGGAGGGGCTGCCGGCGGCTTGGGGGGTGCCTCCGTGACCTGCTCTTCCATGACAGCCAGAAGCGAGGACGTGCGCGGCCAATATTTAAATATTGTGGGTTCCCTAAAAACGCGGGCTTATGGCGGAAGTGGAGATTGTCACTCGCTGTCCCGAATGCAATAGCCCCCATCTTGTTCGCGATTACGAGCGGGCCGAGGTAATCTGTGAGGATTGTGGGCTCGTCCTGGATGAACAGCTCATCGACGAGGGCCCGGAGTGGCGGGCCTTTGATTCCGAGCAAAGGGAGGCTCGGGAACGGGCCGGTCCCCCCTCATCGATCATGAGCCACGACAAGGGCCTGTCCACACAGATCGGCTGGCGGAACAAGGACGCCTACGGGCGGACGATCCCGCACCGGTCCCGAGCCCAGATTTATCGACTCCGCAAGTGGCAGCATCGCATTCGCACCTCGCGGTCGGGAGAGAGAAGCCTTGCCCAAGGATTGACTGAGATCAACACCATGGCTTCGAAGATGGGACTGCCCCGGCATGTCCGGGAGAGCGCCGCCGTGTTGTACCGGAAGGCCTCCACCAAGAACCTGGTCCGCGGTCGGAGCATCGACGAGGTCGTGGCGGCCACACTCTACGCCGCCTGCCGGCAGTGTGGGGTCCCTCGCACCCTCGACGAGATTGCGAACAAGTCCGCCGTGGAGCGGAAGAGCATCGGACGGACCTATCGGACGCTCACGCGGGCCCTCGGCCTGAAGCTTCTGCCCCAATCGCCCCGGGACTACATCCCCCGGTTCTGCAACAAACTCGGCCTGGACATGGAGGTCCAGCGTAAGGCCTTGGACATCCTCGACGCGGTCGAGCGAGAGGAGCTCGCCTCGGGCGTGGCACCCTCCGGGGTCGCCGCGGCCACCATCTACATCGCGGCCATGCTGAACGGCCGGCCTTGCACGCAGAAGGATGTGGCGGAGGTCGCCGGGGTCACTGAGGTGACCATCCGAAACCGTTACAAGGCCATCTCGGAAGCCCTGGGGTACGAGGTCCACCGGTAGGGCTTCGGTAACGTTTTATCGGCCTCTCGGCTTGCAGTGTGAGGGTTCCATGGCCGAAGCCATCAAGGAGGGAAACCTGGTCTACC
The DNA here is from genome assembly GCA_022848785.1 of Thermoplasmatota archaeon. Next base: position 497 of record JAJISK010000080.1, on the reverse strand, counting down.
TCGCGTTCGACGGCTGGATCGAGAATCCTGGCAGCGACCCCCAGCTCTTCGATACGACCGATGAAGACCGGGCCAAGGAGGCCGACCTCTTCGACGAGAAGCGGACATATGGCGAGCTGCCCGTCATTGTGGGGAGCGGGCGCCTCATGGAAGGGCTGGAGCAGGCCATCCTCGACGCCAAGGTGGGCGAAGAGAAGGAGGTCGTCATCCCCCCGGCCCAGGGGATGGGCGAGCGGGACCCGAAGCTCGTGGAACTGTTCCCCCTGCGAGAGTTCCGTCGGCGGGAGATCGAGCCCCAACAGGGGATGGAGGTCCAGGTTCGCAATCGGACGGGAACGGTGACTGCGGTCACGGCCGGTCGAGTCCGGGTGGACTTCAACAATCCCCTGGCGGGCCGGACCCTCCGCTACAAGTTCAAGGTCCTGAAGAAGGTGAAGGCGGCGAAGGCGAAGGTGAAGGCCATCATCGAGATGGACTACGGCTCCTCCGACGACTTC
>JAJISK010000008.1 GCA_022848785.1 Thermoplasmatota archaeon | reverse complement strand
ATCGCCTGGGCGAGGTCCGAGACGGCGATCCCAATGTGGTCGAGCCGCTTGACTCGCATCAGAACTCCTGGAGAGACCGGTAGGTGCCGTATACGGCCCGCAGGGCGTCGCTCACCTCGCCTAGCGTGGCGTGCCTTCGCACGGCTTCGAGGACAGCCGGCATCAGGTTCTCCCCCTCCTCTGCGGTCTCCTGCAGCGCGGCGAGGACCCTCTCGACGGTCGACTGATCGCGTCCTTCTCGGAGTCGACGGATCCCCGTTGTTCGTCTCTCCTCCAAGTCAGGGTCAATGCGGGTGATCTCCACGGAGGGCGGCTCATCCTCCACGTAGGCATTGACCCCGACGATCTGCCGCTCCCCCGCCTCGACCTCCTGTTGAAATCGGAAGGCTTCCCCGGCGATCTCCTTCTGGACGAATCCCCGCTCGAGGGCGCGTTCCATCCCGCCCAGCTGCTCGATTCGCTCCAGGTATTTGGCAGCCCGCGACTCAATCTCGTCCGTCAGCGCTTCGATGTAGTACGAACCGGCCACGGGATCGACCGTGTTGCCGACCCCGCTCTCGTGGGCGAGAATCTGCTGGGTCCGAAGCGCGAGTTGCGCGGTCCCTTTCGTGGGCAGGCCGAGGGCCTCGTCCATGGCGTTGACGTGGAGGGACTGGGTCCCACCCAGGACGGCAGCGAGGGCCTGGAGGGTCGCCCGGACCACGTTCAGGTGCGGCTGCTGGGCCGTCAGGGCGGCCCCCGCCGTCTGGGCGTGGAAGCGGAGACGTCGCGAACGCACCTCCTCCGCCCCGAACCGTTCCGCCATGATTTTTCCCCACAGTCGGCGCGCGGCCCGGAACTTCGCCACCTCCTCCAAGATGTCCATCTGCGCCGCGAAAAAGAAACTGAGTCGGTGGGCGAACGCATCCGCCGCGAGACCGCGATCCAGCACACGCTCCACATAGGCGATGCCGTTTCCCAGGGTGAAGGCGACCTCCTGTACGGCGTTGCAGCCTGCCTCCCGCATGTGATATCCGCTGATGCTGATCGGGTTCCAGCGCGGCATCTCGGTGGTGCTCCACTCGATGAGGTCCGTGGCGAGCTTCATCGCCGGTTCGACGGGATAGATGTAGGTTCCTCGGGCGGCATATTCCTTCAGGATGTCGTTCTGCACCGTCCCCCGGAGCGTCTGGGGAGGGACCCCCGACCGTTCCGCGACGGTGGCGTAGAGGCCGAGAAGGATCGCTGCGGTCGCATTGATGGTCATGCTGGTGCTCGCTTGGTCCAGCGGGAGGTCCCGGAGGAGCGCCGCCATGTCCCCTGCGGTCGAAATCGAGACGCCCACCCGGCCGACCTCCCCCCGGGCCATCGGGTGGTCGGGATCGTACCCCATCTGCGTCGGCAGGTCAAAGGCAACACTCAGCCCGGTCTGCCCCTGAGAGAGAAGGTAGCGAAAGCGCTCGTTCGTCTCCTCGGCCGTTCCGAAGCCTGCATACTGCCGCATCGTCCAGAGTCGGCCACGATACATCGTCGGATGGATGCCTCGTGTGAAGGGAGGCTGGCCGGGAAACCCCTGCCCATGCAAGGGTCCCTCGGCGTCCGGGTCGTGCGGCCCATACGCAGGTCGGACCTCGATGTCCGAGTCCGTTCGAGGCTCTTCCTGTCGCGCGCCGGCTCCCTCACGGTGGGTCCGTTCCAACCACCGGCGGTACGCCTTGTCCGTCTCTTCCGGAGAGAAGCCTTCGGTCATTGCGACCGGAGGTCGCACGCCCAGAACGCTATTTATCCGTGTCGCCGGGGTCACAACGTGAGGTCAGACCCGGGAAGATGGACGCCGGTCCCTTCGGTCACCTGACCCATCACGCGGGCCTCCCCGCCCTTGCGGAGCAGCTCCACCGCCGTGTCGGCTTCCGACTCCTCGAGGACGAGGGCGAATCCCTGCCCCATGTTGAACGTGCGGTACATCTCCCGGTCCGCCAGACTCCCCAGGTCCTGGAGCGCACGGAAGATCGGTTGCGGGGGGAAGGGGTCCTCGATCTGGTACCCGACGTTCGACCGGACCCGGGCCAAGTTGAGCAGCCCGCCGCCGGTGATGTGGGCCATCCCCCGGACGCGCACCTCCTGGAGGACGCGGCGGACGTCGCGGACGTAAATCTCCGTCGGTCGGAGGAGGGCCTCACCATAGGTCTCGGGGGAGCCCGGAACGGGGTCCTCCAGGGAGACCCCTTCGGTCTCCAAGAGCTTGCGCACGAGGGTATAGCCGTTCGCGTGCAGTCCGCTGCTCCGGAGCCCGACGATCACCTGCCCCGGCTCCACGGTCGTCCCGTCGACGATGTCCTCCTTGCGCACGCTGCCGACGCACGCTCCGACCAGGTCGTACTCCCGGACGATCTCAGGGACGGTGGAGAACTCACCGCCCACGACGGTCACGTCGGCCAGCTCCGCACCCCGGTTGAGGCCTCGGCCCAGCTCCTGGGCCACGGACTCATCGTACGCCCCCACAGCGAGGTAATCCACGAAGGCAAGGGGCTCGGCACCGACGCAAAGGCAGTCGTTCACGCTCATGGCCACGCAGTCGATGCCGACGGTGTCCCAGCGGCCTAGGTCCCGAGCCACCAGAAGCTTCGTGCCGACGCAATCCGTGTTCAGCGTCAGGGCCCAGTCTCCAAAGTCAAGGAGGGAGGTGAAGAACCCCGCCGGACCGAAGGGCGCCCCCCGTCCCTTGCGGGCGTAGGCAAGCTGGGAGGCTAAGGCGGCGATGGAACGTCCCTCGCGCTCGATGTCAACGCCAGCCTCCCGGTAGGTGCGCGGCGTCACATCAAGAGGAGGGCCTGCCTCCGATTAAGCTTTGGCGCCCACGCAATCCTTAAGGAAGCTCGCTCGGTGGTATCGACCGTGGGCAAGGCCTGGGTGAAGGCCCGAAAACGCGATCCCTACTATCGCAAGGCGAAGGCCAGAGGCTATCGCAGCCGAGCTGCCTACAAGCTGCTCCAGATTCAGAATCGGTTTCACGTGATTCGAAGGGGGGACACCGTCATCGATCTCGGGGCGGCACCCGGTGGCTGGTCCCAGGTCGCGCGAGAGCTAGGCGCCAGCCGGGTTCTGGCCGTGGACCGGGCGTTCATGGAACCCCTCGAGGGAGTCTCTTTCCTCAAGGTCGACGTGGGGAACGACTCCGCCCTCTCCTCGATCGCGACGGAGGCGGCGACCGGCGCGCACGTCGTCCTCTCGGACATGGCCCCCCGCCTGAGCGGCACGCGAAGCCTGGATCACGCGCGATCGGTTGACCTCGCGGAGCGTGCGCTCGCCATCGCGGGTGGGACCCTCCGCGAGGGTGGTCGCTTCGTGACCAAGGTCTTCCAAGGCGACATGTTTCCCTCGTTCCTTCGGCGGGTGCAAGCGCGGTTCGCCCGGAGTAAGGGTTTTTCCCCGCCGGCCTCCCCCCGAGGGAGCGCGGAGATCTACATCGTGGCGCAAGGATGGCAGGGGCCTGGCACCCCCTGACCGAACCTTTATTACGCGAGCTCAGGTTTGTGTTTTCGCCCATGGAGAGTTACCTCACGGTCACATTTTCCACCGAAGGCGCGCGCCCCTCCGAGGTCGCAACCACCCTCCAATCCCTGGGCTTTGAGCCGACCAAGGGCAACTACGATTTCATCTATCGCTGGGACCGGAGCGCGAAGGTGGAGGACGCCCTCTGGCTGGCCGATCGGGTCCAGGCCGCCCTTCGCGGGATGAGTGTCCTCTTCAAGATTGAGACCCTCAACGAGGAGGGGCCCATCTAGTCCCAGAAGCGCTTCGTGCGGGCGTAGTTGATCTCGGCCTCCAAGATCTCGTGGAGGAACTCGTCCTCGTCGTGATGGTAGCCCCGTAGGATTCGGCCCGCCACATCGGGACCCACCCCGCGGGCCACGAGGGCCGTCACGGCCTTGCGGCCGTGGGCCATGACCAGACTCGCGTTCGTGTACAGGCGCTTGATCTCCCTCTTCTCCTCCGCCGTCGGCTTCGCCTTGCGCAGGAGGGCCGCCTTGTCCCGCTGCCACGGCCGGAGGGCCGCCTGCATGACGGAGTCGCAGGACGGGCACGTAACGGGCTCCGAGACCCCCCCGACCTTCTCCGTGCGGCTGCGCTTGCAGGAGAGGCACACCAGGAGCGTGCGCTGGCCCTCCAACCGTTTCTTGAGCAGCCTCAAGGTGTGATGATCGGGGCGGGGCGGGAGGAGGAGTTCGAGGGCCCGTTCTGCGCCGAGTCGGCCGATTCGCGACAGGGGTCCGACCTCGAGGCGAAGGGATCCCTCGTGAATGCCACGGATCACCTCCTCCGTCCGTCGTAGGTCCAGGTGCTCCCAGATGAGCTTCTCGAGGACCTCCTCCATCAGAGGCGAGTCGTCGAATGCCTTCATGACACGGCCCACGTTCACGTTCCGGTAGTTGATCTCCCGCCGCATCGCCCCGAACTTCTTGGCGACCTGGACGAAGACCCACCGGATGAGGGAGGATTGACGGAGGGAGATCCGAAGCGTTGCCTCCACGGTGTCGGGATCGATGCCGCGGAGGACGTCCGCGACGTCCTGGGCGCGGACCTTTGCGGGGACCTGAAGCAGGACCCGGTAGGGATCGGTCCGCATTCCGATCGACTGGCCGAGGCGGGCCGAGAGGAGCGCCGAGAGGAGGTGGCCCAGGGTCTCGTTCACCTTGCTCCCGAACGCGGCGTTCACGACCACGAGCTCCTCGCCTTGCTCCACCGTGAGCAGCCGGTCTGTCGGGACGAGTTCCGGGGCCTGTCGGCGGATGTAGGTCGCGAAGGCGCGCTTCCCCTCCTCGTTGACGGGATAGCCTTCCAGGGACCCCTCCCCGCGCAACCGGCCGACCTCCTGTGCCACCTCGAAGGGAACGGGAATCTCCTCCCCCACCCAGCTCGGGATGCCTCCCATCTCCTTCGCCGAATGGACCATGATGCCGTCCTCCCCGATCTCGATGACCTGCCAGGACTGGCCCTTCATGATGAAAGGGGTCCCCACGTGGAGCTGCCCCGCGACGAAGGCCTCGTCCAAGGTCCCGACATAGTGGCGGCTCGAGACATCCTGGACGCGGTAGTTCGTCTCGTCCGGAATCATGGAAATGTTTTCGTAGAAGTACGTGAGGGTCTGGAACGCCTTGTAGAAGGAGGGGTCACGGTACCGAATCACCCGGAGATCCGTGAGCTGCCTGAGGACCCCCTCAAAGTCCGCCCATGGGAGATTCCGGAATGGATCGGCTCCCCGCACCAACTCGTAGAACCCCCGGGCGTCTCCCCGCCCCTCGGTCAGGAGGTGGGCCGCCACTTGGTTGGCCAGGACGTTCAGGGGGTTCTCTCGAACCTCGTACGCCTCGAGTTCTTCGGCGGCCCCGAGGCGAGCGATGACCGCAGACTCGACAAGATCTTCCTCGTTGGAGGCCACCAGGATCCCCTTGGATACACGGCCCACGCCGTGTCCCGAACGTCCGACCCGCTGCACCAGCCGGGTGACCTGGCGGGGCGAGTTGTACTGGAGAACCAAGTCCGTGGCGCCGACATCGATGCCGAGCTCCATGGAAGACGTGCTGATCAGCGCCTTCAAGGTCTCCGCCTTGAAACGCTCCTCCGCCTCGACGCGGGCCTGCTTCGAGAGGGAGCCGTGGTGGACGCCCACGGGCAAATCCTCCTCCCACTGACGAAATCGGGAGGAGAGGAACTCTGCGGCGTCGCGGGAGTTGACGAAGAAGAGCGTGCTTCGATGCGCCTCGAAAAGAGAGCGCGTTCGCCGAAGGGCCGCGGCTTGTCGGCGTCCAATCGTGAGCTGCTCTGCCAGCGCCTCCTCCTCGGCCCCGATGGGCGGAAGCTCTACGCCAAGCTCCATCTCCTTCGCGGTGCGGACGTCGACGACTTCGACCTCCCGGCCGACCCCCCCGAGAAATCGGCCGACCCGCTCCGGACTCCCTACGGTCGCGGAGAGCCCGATCCGCTGGAAGCCCCGCTCCGACAGGCGATCCAGGCGCTCGAGCGCCACTGCCAGCTGGGCCCCGCGCTCGTCCCCCGCCAGCTCGTGAATCTCGTCCACGACCACCCACCGCACTTGGCGGAGATGTTCCCGCAGACGGCGTCCGGTAAACATGATCTGCAGCGTTTCGGGGGTCGTGATCAGGATCTCGGGCGGGGAGCGGCTCTGCCGGGTCCGTTCCGCCTTGGAGGTGTCCCCATGACGCACGGCCACGTCGATTCCCAGGTACTCGCCGAAGAACTCCATCCGACGAAGCATGTCACGGTTCAGGGCCCGGAGGGGCGTGATGTAAAGGCACCCAATCCGGGGCGGCCTGTCGGCGAGGAGGGCCTCCAGGATGGGGATCATCACGGCTTCGGTCTTGCCGATGCCCGTGGGCGCGATCAAAAGAACGTGCCGGCCCGCCCGAATGGAGGGAGCCGCCTCGACCTGCGGCGCCGTGAGCTCCTTGATTCCCAGCTCTTCCAGGGCCTCTTCGATGCGAGGGTCCTCGGCGAGCGCCACGACGTGCTTGCTAGGACCCTGCCCCTCTTAACTGTAGCAAGGATGATTATCACGCGGAGACGTGCCCGACGCCTCTCGGGCTCGCGGGAGGAATCTGGAGGGGCGGATAAGCCAAAGGACCCGAGGCGGAGCTCGACTCGGGGGAGGATGGGCCCGGCCGGATTTCCAAGGGGCGTCCCTTTTGAACCAGCGACCGCCTGGTTATGAGCCAGGCGCTCTGGCCAGGCTAAGCTACGGGCCCACCCGTCTTGGGATGAGCGCGAGACATCTTAAAGATGCAACGCTGCGGCCTGTGGCATCCGGAACGCCGCGGACCGGATTCGAACCGGTGACCACTCGGTGTCTGCCGAGGTTAACAGCCGAGGGCTCTACCAGACTAAGCTACCGCGGCCCGGCCGACCCATGCCCGATGAGCCTCAAAAAGATTGGCTCCCCGGTTTCAGAGGGAGGCCGAGAGATTATCCACGGTCTGCCGCATCTCGCCCAAGAGGGACTTGAGCTCCCGCCGGAACCCATTGGTCTTGGCCGTGGCACGGGCCCCTTCCTGGGAGGGTCGGATGAGGCCTTCCTGCTCAAGGACACGCAAGGTGTAGCGCACCTTGTGTTGGGGATAGCCCAGCAGTTCCGATAGACGAATGATGCCAATTGGCTGGTGCTCTTCCACAGTCTGAAGAAGGCTGACGTGCCTTCTGAGGAGATTGAGATCTCGCAACATACGGTCGGTGAGTCCGTTACTTTCCGCCAAAGTCCATACCCCAGGATTCCCAAGACCCGGGTTCGGATAAAGGAGATGTGTACAATGTATGACAACGTGTTACAGTCAAACGTGGCCATCGCCAACGGCTCGCACTGGATGCACGTGAGACTCCTCCGAATGCGTCCGAAGGCTAGGCCGAGCCAGACCGCCAGGCCATGCGGGTGTTCGCGGCGGCTCCGAACCCGGAGGAGGCTACGGCAATGAGTCCCACCGGTATCCCTGAGGGAAACTGACCGACCCCTTCATCGCAAGCCATCTGGGGGTCCTTCCCCTCTAGCAACCGATCGTAGACTTGCTTCGAAAGCACAGCCCGGATAATCTCCTCGCCGATCCCCGTTGCCGCGACGGCCCCTGCGGGTCCCGCGTAAATGCCGGCTCCGATCACTGGGGTGTCCCCCACCCTGCCAGGGAGCTGGAGGGAGATGCCGCCCGTGGAGTTTGCGGCGGCCATGTATCCGCTCTCATCCCGGGCCGCGGCACCGACGGTGTCCCCCGGATCGGGCTTCTCGGACGCCTCCGATCCCCCGAGGGCCGATCGTTGCTTCGCCCTGACCCGCTCCAGCTCCCGTCTGGCGCGGGAGGTGGTTGCGTCGTATTCCGGGAATCCCGTCTCACGGGCAAATCGGACGGCCCCTTCCCCTGCAAGAAAGAGATGGGGGCTGCGCATGACCTCCCTTGCGACGAGAACCGGGTTCTTGACCCCAGACAACGCGCCTACGGCGCCGGCCTGCCCGCGGGAATCCATGACGGAGGCGTCCATCTCGACCTCCCCCGCGAGATTGAGGTGGGATCCGGTCCCGGCGTTCATCCTTTGATCATCCTCGAGGACCGTGACCGCCCGCAGGACGGCATCGAGCGCGTCGCCTCCCTGCCGCAGGACCTGAAGGCCGGCGGCCAAGGCTCGCTCCGCGCCATCTAGGACCTCCTCGGTCGAGTGGGCCCCGCAATGCACGACCAAAACCGCCATGTCGGCCGAGGGACCAGGTGGCCGTATAAAAGGCCGGTCGGCGCCCTCGGGATGGACACGGGACTCCGAGCCCTTATGTTCGGGCGTCCGCATACGGGTCGAAATGGAGTGGGAAGAGGGGCCCGTGCTCCGGCGGGCCATTCATATCGCCTCCCCCGTCTTTCTTGCGTACTATCTGTTCCCCGACGATCTGGGAATTGGGGTGCCCAAGCTCCTCGTGGCGGCCATCCTCTGGCTCGTCACCCTTGTCGTCGAACTCCTCCGCCTCCTGGGCCGCCTCGAAATCCTGGGCATTCGGGAATACGAACGCGGCCAGATCTCGGCCTACTTCTGGGGGGGCACGGGCCTCTTCCTGGGCGTTGTTCTGTTCCCCCCAGCCTTCGTCGTCGTGGCGATGTTCGGCATGGCCTGGATCGACCCCCTCAGCGCCCTCACGCGACGGCGAGGCGGCTACCCTTGGGTTCCCCTCGTCGCCTACCTCGCTCTCGCCGCCGCAGGCCTTTCGCTGCTTGCACCCTTCCGCTTTCCCGCGGTGATGGCCCTGGCCCTCATCGCCGCCGTCGTGGCCATCGCCGCGGAGTACCCGCGTCTGCGCTGGATCGACGACGATTTCACGATGTTCATGGCCCCCCTCATCGCCTTGACGGCGGTGGGGGCCCTACTCTAAAACCTCGAGCTTGCCGTACCGGCCGGCGCTTAGCTGCAGGTTGCCCTGCCATTCGCTGGCCCAGCCGTTGACAATCCGAATCTTGCTGTTCGGATTCACCCGATCGATGTCCTCGTCCCAGAGAGAAACGGTCACCGTGTCCCCGTCGTCGTCTCGGCCGGTGGCGTCGACGACCCGTCCGGTCGCGCCCTCCCGGCTGGTGTAGTTACGAGGCTCCCCCTTCTCGACGATGACGAGGTCGATGGTATCCACCTTATTGCGGGGCCGTAGGTCCTTGATCTTCATGGGCGGGCCGCCTATGGGCAGTCGCGATTAAAAGCTTCGGGGTGGGGGGGAGGAACGCTTATAACAACCCCTCGCCATGCCGGCTCGAAGGGAAGGGATGCCCCTATGACGCATCATCCGCGAGCCGGAAGCCTGGATTCGGATGCCGTCTCGGCGTACTTGACCCAGCGGACCTCGAGCAGCGTCCTCTACACCCTGACCCTCCAGCAGCCCTTGACCCTGAAGGAACTCCTGGGGCACCCCCTGCGTCTCCAGTATCTGGAAGCCCTGACGGGGCGGGAGGCGAAGCGGGCGAACCTCCGCAAGGTCGTCAGCCGAGGGGTCGATCTCGGCCTCCTGATTCCGTCCACCGCGCGACGGGAGTACTACTACTTCCTCAACTCCGATGTGCAGATCCGAGCACCGGCCCTCCTAGAGGAGGACGGGCATCCGCAAATCACACTCGACGAGGGGGGAGGGGCCCCGGATGGGGAGATCGCCCTCCCCTCCCGGAAGGCCCTGGGTACGGGGCATCCTATCCCGCGCTTCCGCGATCCCTCCGCGCCTCTCGCGTGGTTTCACTGGCTCTCCGACCCGCGCCGGCGGGAAATCCTCCGTGCCATCCAGGAGTCGGGTCCCCTCTCCCGACGGGAACTCGCTGGGACGAACGGAGGCCTGTCCATGGAGGGCGCCTGGTCCGGTCTCCGCTGTGGCGTCCTGCGTCTCCGGGGGGACGCCTTCGACTTCCCGTTCTCCCGGACCCCGCTTCCGGGCGGGGCCGTATGGACGGCCCGACCCCCTCGCTTCTGGTTCACGCGTTCGTACGAGGTCTTGCGTTGCCTCCAGCGTTGGAAGGACTACGTGGGGGGGGAGAACGAGACCACCCCGATGCAGGCCTTGCACGAGATGGTGGAGGACGGACGCAAGGTCCTCCCACGACACCGGAGGCGTCACCTGGCGCTCAACGTCCTCTACGAGGCCTCGGCCACGATTCCCTCCTTGCAGGAAGTGGGGCCGGCGAGCCTGCCTTCGGTGTGGGAAAACCGACGGGGATGGGTCTATCGCGTGGAGGGGGGCGCCCAACGCGCCGAGGTTGCTCTCGTCCTCAAGCGAGAACTGGAGCTCGAGGCGATACCCAACGGAGAGGACCTCACCCCCGCGGCGCTCACGCGCCTCGCGGAACGGCGGATCGGGGCGTACCTGAGACGGCGGGAGCAGGAGCTCACCCAGCGGTATCGAGGGGGCCAGAAGGGAGGCTTCGGCCTGGGCGCGGATGCCATCCTCTCCCTCGCCTCCGAGGAGCTGGAGCGGGGACACATCCTCGAGGAGCGAAAGTACTTCGAGGTCTTCCTCGAAGCCCTGCAGGACGAAGGTTAGCCCGTGGCCGGCAGTCTGCCGTACCTTTTTATTCGCAGAACGGCTTATCTGGGTAGCGAGGGAATGAATCGTATCAAAGTCATCAACGAACCGTCGGACTTGGTCCCCCTCCTGCGGTGCGTGGACACGGACGTGAAGAAGGAGGTTTTCAAGAACCTGGCCATCGACTGGCTGACGGCCCGCGAGATCGAGGACCGCTACGGGAAGGAAGGGACCATCGCCCTTCGCCTCTTCGAGAAGATGCGTCTCGTGGAGACGAAATGGCAGACCGGCGACGGCCAGCCCGTTAAGGCCTATCACTCCTTTTACACCAGCCTCCACATTAGCGCCTCCTCCCCGGTCCACGAGATCAGCGATGTCCTGCAGGTGGCGGTGATGCCCGAACCCGAGTACACCCGGATGGAGGATGAGATCTATCGGACCGTGGGGAAGGAGGGGAAGTTCGCGGGAGACTTGGCGGAGGAGCTGGCCATGAGCCAGATCATGCTGAAGAGCCTCATCAAACGCTCCTACCGGCTCGACTTCCGAGGGCATCGGATCGAACGATTCGAAGACTGAGCTGCCTCATCGATGCCCCGCCTCGTCGTCTTGCGGATGGGGCACCGCCTCGTCCGGGATCAGCGCATGACCACCCATGTGGCCCTCACCGCACGCGCCTTCGGGGCCGATGAGGTCTGGGTGGATCGGGAAGACCACGACCTGGAGGCGCGCGTGGCTGACGTGGTGGCCCGGTTCGGAGGCCCCTTCGGCGTGCGTACGGGGGTGTCCCCCAAGGGGTCCCTACGCCGCTGGGAAGGGACCGTCGTTCACCTCACCATGTACGGGGAGCCCCTCGACGAGACCCTACCCCGGATCCCTCGGGATCGCGACCTCCTCCTCGTGGTGGGGTCGGAAAAGGTGCCCGGCGACCTGTTTGAGAAGGCGGGCTTCAACGTCGCCGTGGGGAACCAGCCCCACTCCGAGGTGGCCGCCCTGGCGGTGTTCCTGGACCGATGGTTGCAGGGGGACGGGTTGAAGAAGCGATTCGAGGGGCGGCTGCAGGTTCAACCCTCGCCCCGCGGAAAGGTAGTTACGACTCAGACTTCCGAAGATCCTCCAGCTTGACGCGGGCATCCCCCGGGGGAAGTTCGACGCGGTGACGGGTCGTCTTCGGGGGAAAGCGAGTCCCCGTCAAGGCGGCCTCCACCACCTCCCGTTTGCTGACACGATCGACGGCGGCGTCCGGCCACGTCTCGACACGGACGGCGGCGTCGGCGTAGTCGACCAGGTACACGGGAACCCAGCGGATGCCCAGTTCCAGGAGGGCCCCGTACCGGTGATGGCCGTCCAGGATGACGTAATGCTCCCGCTCCACCAAGATGGGCTCCCGCACGAAGCCGTCCGCCTCGATGGCCTTCCGCGTCTCCTCCAAGAGCCCCGGGAGAAACTCCTCGTGGGGCTTCAGAAGGCGGGCCTTAAGGAGGGTGAAGGTCACGTCCAGGCTCCCACATCCCAGGCCAGGGGGAGGAGAACTGGGCCCCGGTAAAAAGGGTGTGGTGCGGGGTCCGGCGCCTCGGGAAGCGCATATATGCGGCGTGTGGTACGGGTCGCGATGCCCCCCTTCACGGGTCGAGGCGATGCGGGCGAGACCGACCTGCTGGGGGCCCGAGTCTCGAAGGACCATCGCCGCATCGAAGCCCTGGGCGTCCTCGACGAGCTCAATTCGGCCTTGGGAGTCGCCCTGGCCACCCTGAATGAAGGGCCCGATGCGCGACTATTGGGAGAGGTTCAGAACGACCTGTTCACGGTGGGGGCGGAGCTGGCGTTGGCCCCTGAGCAGTCCCGTGGGCTCGCCCCTCCCCTCGGACCCCGGCGTGTCCAGGTGCTCGAGGAAGCGATCGCGCGGCTGGAGACCGAATTGGATCCACAGAAGGCCTTCGTCCTACCGGGGGGGTCTCTGGCGGCCGCCCACCTCCATTACGCCCGCGCCGTGGTCCGACGGGCGGAACGGAGAGTGGTGGGCCTTGCTTTGGAGGAGGACGTGAATCCGGAGATCCTGCGGTACCTGAACCGACTCTCCACCCTGCTGCATGCATTGGCGCTTCGGACGAACCTAGAAGCCCACGTGAAAGAGCGGCACCCGAGCTACTGAGGGACGAGCGGGGCCTCCCGACCGGAGACCTGGTGAAGCTTGACCTTCTTCGGGAAGTACCGAAGGACGATGATGTCTCCCACGGTCTGGGTCCATCGGTACGGGACGCTGACGGCCTTCCCTCCGTCGACCAGAACGGGGTTCGTCTCGCCAATGAAGAGGCCGTCCACCCTCCCCCGCTCGATGTCCACGATGAGGTTACTCACGGTGCCGAGGAGGACCCCATTCTGGGTGTACACCTTCAAGCCGATAAACTCGGAGACTTCGCGCATCATTACCCATCCCTTCCGAGGGGGTGGGCATGGAAAGGCCCCTTATATAAGGTTTCTCGGCGAGCCTGGAAGCGCCGGAGGCCCTACCCTTCGGGCGGCCCCTGGGGGATCAGGGCCCGTATGTAGTCCAAGTCCTCGTCGTCCCCGGGACCCTCCAGCCACCACGTGGTCCCGGCCTCGGCGAAGGCCCCCAGCATCCTCGATGTCTGATCGGGATCCTCGCGAGGGATCTCGCCACCGACCACCACGTCGAAGGGCCCCGAAGTCTTACGATGGGCCTCCACGTACGCCATCATCTCCCCCACGTCCCGTGGCGTGGGCGAGCCGAACATCGCCTCCTTCGTCCGGATCAGAGGGAAGAGGCCGTCCCAGCGCGCCGCGCGACGGAAGGGCCGTTTGTGGGGCCATACGCCTCCCACCCAGATGGGGATGCGGGGGCTCTGCAGCGGGGGCGGTTCAAAGACGACCTCCTCGACATGGAAATGGCGGCCCTGAAACTGGAACGGTTCGCCGGTCCAGAGTCCCGTGAGGATATCCAGCGCCTCGTCGAGTTTCTCGCCGCGCACGATCGGATCCGGGTCTTCCCCGAAGCGGCCGAACTCCATCTCGGACGGGGCTCCCAGGCCGACCCCCAGAGTGAGGCGGCCGCCGGAGAGATGGTCGAGGGATACCGTCTCCCGCGCGAGCTTCCACGGTCGACGGCGAGCGAGGGGGGTCACCAACGTACCGATCCGGATGCGGGAGGTGTTCACGGCGACGGCGGCCAGCGCGACCCACGGATCGACGATGGGGCGGGCACGCCCGTCGAAGAGCATGTGGTCCCAAAGGAAGAAACCGTCCCACCCGGCGTCCTCCGCCATCCGTGCGAGGTCGGCGAGGACCCGCGGGTCGAAGAACTGCCCGAAGTTGGGGAGGGTGAGACCGTACTTCATGAAGGCATCCCCCGAAGTCTGCGGGCGGCGACCGGGGCGCGCCCCCCCTCAGAGCAGGTGGCCGGCCACGTCCCCCAGCTCCCGCTCACAGTACTTGCAGTCGAGACGCAACGGGTCGTGGGACCGCACGAGGAACTCCGATTCCAAAGGCTCGTTCCCATTGGTGATGCAGCTCGGGTTTCCGCAACGGAGGATTCCCCGGGCGACCTCGGGAATCTTGACCCGGTACTTCTCCGCCACCGCGTAGTTGCGGATGATGTTGATGGTCGCCTCCGGGGCCAGGAGGGCGATCTTGTCGACCTCCCTGGGGCTGAGCTCCCGGTCCTCCACCTTCACGATGTCCTTCCACTTCTGCTTCCCGCTGGGGACGTGCATCACGGCGCTCACCGTGGAGCTCACCTCCTCCCCGATTCCCAGGATCCGGAGAACCTTCAGGGCCATCCCACTTTGGATGTGATCGATGACGGTCCCGTTCTTGATGGGGGTGACCCGCAGCTCCTTCAAGTGACCGCTCCGAGGATGAGGTTGAGGAGGGCCATGCGGATGGGCACGCCGTTGAAGGCTTGCCGGAAGTAGAGGGCATGGGGGGTTCGGTCCACCTCGGGCGCGATCTCCGTCACCCGAGGGAGCGGGTGCAGGATGATGAGGTCCTTTTTCGCATCTCGGAGGACCCGGAGGTCGATGCGGTAGGAGCCGGCTACCCGCTGGTACTCCTGCGCGTCGGGGAACCGCTCCTTCTGGATGCGGGTCACGTAGAGGACGTCCGCCGCCTGGATGGCCTCCGACAGGCTCTCCGTCTCCTCTGGCTTCCCGCCGAGCTCCTCCACCCGTTCGAGGATCTCCTTGGGCATCCGAAGCGTCGGGGGGGCCACCATCGTGAGGTCCGAACCCAGGAGGGCCAGGGCGTAGGCGAGGGAGTGGACCGTCCGGCCGTACTTCAGGTCGCCCAGGAGGACCACCTGGTTCCCCTCCAGGGTCCCCTTCTCGTCCCAGATCGTGAACAGGTCCAGGAGGGTCTGCGTCGGGTGCTGCCCCGCCCCGTCCCCCGCGTTGATGACCGGCTTCGTGGAGAACTCCGCGGCCAGGCGGGCGGCCCCTTCCTGGGGGTGACGCAGGACGATGGCGTCCGCGTACGCCTCCACCATCTTCACCGTGTCGGCGAGGGTCTCTCCCTTCGTGATGGAGGAGCCCTCCACGAGCCCGAAGCCCAGCACGCCGCCGCCCAGGCGCTGCATGGCCGACTCAAAGGACAGACGGGTGCGCGTACTCGCCTCGAAGAACAGCGTGGCCAGGATCCGTCCCTTCAACAGGTCGAGGCTCTCCTCCCCCCGCGCGGCCGGGACCAGGGCCTTGGCCTCACGAAGGATGTGATGAATCGCAGGCTCAGAGAGGTCGGCAATCGAGATGAGGTCCTCTCCCCGCAGGTCCATGGGGGAGAAGAGCGGGGGACGGGCTAAAGTAGTTTGGGCGGGGCCGACAAGGCCGAGCCTGAGAGAGTCGGGGGGTGGCAGGCCCAGAAGGGTCAGGGCCTGCCGTGGGTTGTGGAGGAGGGGTTATTCGGATTTCTCGGACTCGATGGCCTTCCAGTCGCCCCCAAAGTCCTGTGTGACGCCGGATGCGAGGTGGAATCGGACCCGGAGCTTCCCGTTCTCGAAGAAAATGTAGGCGTTCTTGAGCTGGGACCTGTAGAGGCTGATCCGCTTGCCTTTCTGGGTGAGGGCGCGCTCCACGCAGCTGAGGAGTTCCGCCCTCTCCAGAGCGTGGATTCGACGGTAGCAAGCCGCGATGGGGATGCCATACTCCCGGCTCAGCTCGATGGCACTTCGCGGTTTCTTGTAGGTGGCGACCAAGATCTTGGCCGAGTACTCGTCTGTGATGAAACGCGAAGCTTCCAAAGGATCCATTCCCGCTGTGTCCTCCGTCCCTCCACTAACCCTTGGTAGGCCTATTAAAGCGGTCGCCGCAGATTATATGGTCTGATTACTGAGACCGACATCCAGGGTTGATATCACCTCTAGGGGGGCTCGGAGATCGACGGACGCCGTATCCGTCCTCGCACACGCGAGCCATCAACGAAAATCTCGACCCCCGGAAGGCGCCCGCTGAAGAGGAGCTTTCCCTTCCCGTTCGGGGAGAGGGAGACGCCCTCGACCTCGACGAGGCCGAGGAGGTGGAGCTTGCGGAGGAGGCAGTAGCACCGCGCGATGGGAATCCCGGTGACCTCACTGAGCTGCCGCCCCGTGCGAGCCTGGCCAAAGCTGGCCAGGAGGAGACGACGCGTCTCAGGTCGGGTCAGGATCCGGGGATACATCATCGCGGGTGCCTCTCAGCCTCGTAGGCTTGTTCTCGGTTCTGCCCTCTTTAACATGCCGGTCCGTTCATCGAGCTTGAAAATCACCGCTCAGAATCGTGGGAGTCAATCAGAATCGGAACTGAGAACGGAACGCTCTCCGATTACGGATGTCCGCAAACTGAGAGCGCCACGGTCACAGGCCAAGCCCTCCCGGAGACGTTTGCGGCGGGCCTCCGGATTCTCCCGAAGATAGCGCTGGAGCGCGGCCATCGACCTCACCCGCCCTGGAGCATGATGTCCTGGAGGGGGCGCCTCGCTCGTTCAGGTTCGTGGCCGAGGAGGCCCTGATCAGGTGGAGGTGGACGTGATGGCCTCATCTGGTAGTGAGGGGTTCCCAGGCACCCTGCGACAGGTTTAAGGTCGGGCCTACGGGTCGAGCGGTCGTGGAGGGGAAGCTGAAGGTAGTCGCCGTATCCATCTCGGCCAATGCGAGCCTCGTAGTTGTCGAGGTCGTTATTGCATGGGCTACGGGGAGCCTGTCGGTCCTGGCCGACGCCTTCCATTCGGGCGTGGACCTCGTCGGCTCCGTCGTCGTCCTGTTTGGGATCTGGATGGCCCTCAAGGTAGCCGACCG
>JAJISK010000079.1 GCA_022848785.1 Thermoplasmatota archaeon | reverse complement strand
ATGTTGAACCGGGCCTCGTCCATCATTTCGTCCACCCGGTAGAACTCCTCGCCGCGTAGGACGCCGATGGGGACGAAGGACAGGGGGGCGACGATGTAGTGGGGGTGGTCCATGACCTTCTCCATCTCATCCAGGAGCACACACGTGTCGTACGCGTCGTCGGAGGTCTCCCCGGGGAGCCCGATGATGGCGGTGAGTGCGGGGAACCACTTGTTCTCGTTGAGGATCTTGACGGAGTCCCGAACCACTTCGGGCCACTCCGAAGGTTTGTAGGGAAGCAGCTTCCGCGGCATGATCTTCTCGACGAGGGGGACGCTCCCCGTCTCGAGCCCGGACTGCATGCCGACCCAGTTCTGCCGATCACTGTGGCCGTTGAGGATCTGGCTGAGATCGTGGATCAGATCGGGATCCGCCGCGACGGAAGACAGGGTGCCATGCGTGGGATTCCCGGACTCGATCCCCTTGACATCCATGGCCACCTGGAAGATCTCCTTGATGGCGTCCGCGTTGGGCATCATCGTCCGGTAGTTCTCGACCTTGTAGAGGAAGATGTCATCCGATTGGAGCCAGGCGTTCTTGAGGCCCGCCCGGGCGTTAATGGACACCTCATGCTGAATGTACTCGGGCGAGAAGTAGCGGAGCTTCCGGAGGGTGACCTCGCAGAACTGGCAGCCCCGGCCGCACCCGCGCATGACCTCGACCATGCCGTGCATGCTCGGGGCGACGATGGGGGGGATCTCTTCCATCCTGGGCGGGTTCAGCGGCTCCTGAACCATCTCCGGAGCGCTCCCATCCATGATGTCCCGGAAGATGTCCCCGGCGATGTGGTCCACCTCCCCCGCAACCAAGTGATCGATGCCATACCGCTCCTTCTCCTCCGGCCGGTTGTCGAAGTGCCAGACCCCGGCGCCCCCCACGACGACCTTGAACTTCCGGTTCCCGTTGGGGAGGTTCAAGACCAGGTCCTCAAAGCTGGCCTTGGTGTAAGGGGTCATGACTCCGCCGTTGGTGAAGCTCATGCTGACGGGCCCCAGACCCAGAGGATCCATGGTATGGAGGCCGACGATCTCCGTCTCGGGGCCGATGAACCGGTTCACGTGCTGCGGGTGGGCGACGACGATTTCGTCTCGCCGGAAGTCCGGCAGGAGGGCGGCCTCGAGCTTCCGCAGGCCATACGGCGCCCAGACGGCCTCGCCCTTTCGGTGAGGCGGGCTGGGCGCCAAGGCCCGGAAGGCGAACCGGGAGTACCAGAAATCCGTCGGAATGCAGCTAAAGAACGTTGCCAGCGGCAGGTTCCGAAAGTTCGTCATCAGGCTGTAGTCCGCCGATAGGACGATCCGGGCCATCTCTCATCCATCCCCCCGTGGTCACGACGCCTGGCGGGGTCCACCGCCTCGCGGTACTGGCTTGGTTTGACTCATCCCCAAGCGACCTCCCTCGGGTCCGCCCGCACGCAGCGGGGCAGGAACGCGATCTTCCGCTTCATCGTTAGGTGCGAACTTAATGTTTCCCGTTCGGACGAGGACTGTCCAGTCTCCGGCATAACGCCGTGATTCTCGCCCGCCAAGGCACTCAACCTAGAAATACGCTTGGGGTCACTAGAAGGTCCGATGGCCGTGTACTCTTACGGGCAGCCCGTGAAGCCTCGAATCCGCTTCAGCCGGCGGGAGGTGGGGCAGATCGTCCTGGCGGTGGCCGTCCTCACGGTGGCCTTCGCCCTGCTCTTTTCTCGCTTCAGGTACAGTTTCCTAGGGGCTCTCATCCTCGCCGCCGTCGCGGTTCCTTTGGGATTTCTCCTCCACGAGCTGGGACACAAGGTGGTGGCCCAGCGATACGGGTTCCTTGCGGAGTTTCGCGCGTGGTACATGGGGCTCGTCCTGGCGGTCTTCACGGCCTATGTGGGCTTCCTCTTCGCCGCCCCCGGCGCCGTGGTCATCCAGGGCTTCGGGTCGAAGCGCCAGATTGGAAGGATTAGCGCTGCCGGGCCGGGGGTCAACCTGGCCATCGGGGGCTTGTTCGCCTTCGTGTGGCTCCTTCTCACCTTGACCGGCATGAATTTCACCATCGGCATGGCTCTCACCCTCTCGGACCTCGTTGCCGGGGTCGCCTTCATCAACGTCCTTCTGGGCACCTTCAACATGATCCCGTTCGGCCCGTTGGACGGCTCCAAGATCGTCCGGTGGGACGTGGGTGCGTACGTCCTCCTTTTGGTGCCCCTGGCGACCCTGACCGTGCTCGGCTTCCTGTTCTTCAGCCCCTTCTAGCCGGCGTTGATGAGGTTCGCGAAGAAGCCGGCCCCGAAGCCGTTGTCCACGTTCACGACCACCACCCCGGGCACGCACGTGTTCATCATCGCGAGGAGCGCGGCCAACCCATCGAAACTCGCGCCGTATCCGACGCTCGTCGGCACGGCAATGACGGGCGCCTCGATCAAGCCCGCGACGGCACTCGGGAGCGCCCCTTCCATCCCGGCCACGACAATGACCACCTTTGCC
>JAJISK010000078.1 GCA_022848785.1 Thermoplasmatota archaeon | reverse complement strand
GGCCAAGAGCCGCTTGATGTCGAGCTGGCCCAATGCAAGGACGGCCCCCAAGAGCAGGGTGGCGATGGCCACGAGGAGGATGACCTCGGAGACCACCTGGACCCCGGGAAAGAGGAGGGTCGTGAGACGGATGAGGCCGTAGGCCCCCACATTAATCAGGATCCCGCTTAGCACCGCGCTGATGGGCGTGGGGGCGGAGGCATGGACATCCGGGAGCCAGAAGTGGAAGGGCGCGGCCGCCGCTTTGAGGCCGAACACCACGATGAACAGGAAGGCCGCCAGATCGAGATGGGTGGCCCCCATGGCCCGGAGGGCGCCGATCCGAATGGAGAGGTGCGCCATGTTGAGGGTCCCGGTCGTCCCGTAGAGGGTGGCGATGGCCAGGAGCATCAAGGCGGAACCAATCAGGTTCAGGATCAGGTATTTGAAGGTCGCCTCGAGCTTCTCCTTCCGGGAGATGAGGCTGCCCCGTTCGCTCGTGATGACGAGGCCGTAGATGGACAGCAGCATGACCTCGAAGAATACGAAAAGGTTGAAGAGGTCCCCCGTGAGGAAGGCCCCGTTCACCCCCATGTGGAGGAAGAAGAAGAGGGGGAGGTACGAAAACCGCGTCGTCCCCGAAGGCATATAGCCCAGGCTGTAGACCAGGGCGGCCAGGAAAACGCTCGCGGACACCGCGACCAGGGAGGCACTCAACAGGTCGGCGACGAGGACGATGCCGAAGGGCGCGGGCCATCCTGAGAGGATGTGGATTTGGATGCCCGTGGCTTGGACCTGCAAGACAAGGGCGATCGACCCGAGGGTGAGGGCGGTAGAGGAAACGACGGCCACCCCCCGCTGGAGGACGGGCCATCGCCAGAGGACGAGGGTGAGGACGGCGGTGGCGATGGGGAGGGCCACGAGGAGGGCGACGAGGAGGCTCATCCCTTCAGCCTCCGGAAGTCCTCGACCTCGGTGCTCTCCTCCTCCCGGATGAGGACATACGCCAGGCCCAGCGCGAAGGCCGTGACGCCCAGCCCGATCACGATGGCCGTGAGGATGAGGGCCTGGACCAAGGGATCCGCGGGGGTCCCGACGACCCCGACAAACGGGGCCACGTCGCCCTTGAAGCCCACGGAGATGATGAGAAAGTTCACGGCGTTGGCGAGGATGCTCAGCCCGATGACCATCCGGATGGTGTTCCCGTGACGGATGGCGTACGCCGCGATGGCGAAGAGAGCCGCGATGACGAGGACGAGGAGGCTAACCAAGGGATTCGCCTCCTGCGATGCGACGCACAATGGTGAGGATCGCACCGACCACCACGAGGTAGATCCCGACGTCGAAGCCCACGGCCGAGACGAGCTTGACCTCCCCGAGGAGGGGGAGCTGAATCGTCCAGATGAGGCTGCTCAAGAGCGGGAGGCCGAACGCCAGGGGGAGGAGAAGGAAGAACACGGCGATGGCGAGTCCCAGCGCGGAAATGGAGCGGAACCGGATACGGAATCGCGTTTCGACGTATTCGCGCCCGAAGACGACGTAGAGGAGAGTGAAGGCGCTGGCCGTCATGGCGCCGGCGATGAATCCGCCTCCGGGGCTGTTGTGACCGGCCAGGAGAAGGCTGATCGAAAAGAGGATGCCCACGTAGAGCACGGTGGTCGTGACTACCCGGGCCACCACGCTAACCACGGCGTCGCCTCCGGAAGAGCGTAAACAGGGCGAGAGCGGCCAGGGCGATGACCGAGATCTCACCAAGGGTGTCGAAGCCTCGGAAGTCCGTGATGACCACGTTCACCACGTTCGTCCCGCCCGTCTCGTTCACGAGGTCGGGCCCCAGATAGAACTCGGCAACGGAGGAGTCAAACGTCGCGAGGGAGGGGTTCACGACGGCCGTGATGCCGATGAGAATCCCCAGCGCGAGAAGGAGATCGGAGGCTCGTCTTCGGCGGGAGGGTTTGATGGCACGAAGGGGGAGCTTGTAGATCACGATGAGGAAGATGACGAGAAGGACAAGCTCGACGAGGACCTGGGTCATCGCCAGGTCGGGGGCGTTCAGAAGCATGAAAGCCATGGCCAGGAGAAAGCCCATCCCGGAGAGACTGAGGACGGCGTGGAGGGTCGTACGGAGGACCGCCGCCAAGATGGCGAACACGATCATCGCGACGAGGACGATCGCCAATGCCACGGTACGAAGGGAGGCGGGGCCGGGGAGGGTGACCACGGTATCGATGAGGAGGGGCGCCCCCTGGAGGGGAATCAGGGGGAGGAGAAGTGCCGCCGCGACGGCGATGAGGAGGACCAGGCTGTACCGACGCAAGGAGCCGTTCTGGATGGCCAGGGCCATCCTCTGGCTCGCGCCTTGGACCCCACCCACGAAGGCCCCGTAAGCGCGATTCGGGGTGACTCGGCGCATTCCTCGGGCGATCCGCTGCAGCAGCGCCTGACTATCGGCGTACCGCCAGATGAGAAGGAGGCCCAGGAAGGCAGACAGGAGACTCATGAGGGCAGCGGGGAAGTTCCACTGCAAAA
>JAJISK010000077.1 GCA_022848785.1 Thermoplasmatota archaeon | reverse complement strand
GAAGGTCGTCTGCAAGGTCCTGCGGGTGGACGCCGACAAGGGCCACATCGACCTCAGCCTGAAGGCGGTCAACGAGCACCAGCGACGGGATACGATCCAGGAGTGGAAGAACGCCCAAAAGGCGGAGAAGCTCCTCGAGCTCGTGACGACCCGGCTGAAGAAAGACATGGAGTGGGCCTACGACACCTTCGCCGGCGATCTCGTGGAGGCCTTCGGGAGCCTCTATGTGGCCTTCGAGGAGGCGGCCATCGACGAGAAGGTTCTCGAGTCGGAGGGGTTCAAGGGCAAGTGGACCGAGGCGTTTGTCGCGGTGGCCCAGGAAAACATCGTGCCGCCCCTGGTCAAGATCCACGGCTACCTGGAGATCTCAAGCACGAAGCCGAAGGGGGTCGTGGACATTCGGGAGGTCTTGACCTCCGTGCAGAAGGAGGACGGCGCCTCCGTTGTCGTGCAGTACATCGGGGCCCCTCGCTATCGCATCGTGGTGGAGGCTCCCGACTACAAGACGGCCGAGGAGGCGCTGCAAGCGGCAGTCACCCAGGTCACCGAGGGCATGGAAGCCCGGGGCGGGGAGGGGACGTTCCACCGGAGGGAGTGAGAACGCGGACGTCGATTCTCCGGTGCCGTGAGTGCGGCACCTACACCCTCCACGACGTGTGCCCGAGCTGCCAGGGCGCCACCGCGATGGCACTGCCCCCACGCTACTCCCCCGAAGATCGCTATGGAGAATACCGAAGGAGACTCAAGAGAGGAGCTTAGACTCATGGACGACATCGTCATCCGTTATCTCGAGAAGCCGAAACTGAAGAACGCCGTTTTCGTGGAAGGGCTTCCCGGCATCGGCAACGTCGGGAAGCTGGCTGCCGAACATCTCATCGACGAACTGGGGGCGGTGAAGTTCGCGGAGATCGTGTCGAAGCACTTCCCGCCCCAGGTCATGGTCACCGACGGCGGCCTCGTGAAGCTCGTGAACAACGAGCTATGGTATGCCAAGGGCGCCGGCAAGGGGGTGGACATCGTCTTCCTCGTGGGGGACTACCAGGGGATCAACCCGGAGGGCCAGTACGAGCTCTCGGACTTCATCCTCCAGGTCCTCCAAGAACTCGACGTGAAGCGCATCTTCACCCTCGGGGGGTACGGGGTTGGTAAGATCATCGACAAGCCCCGGGTCTTTGGGGCGGCCACCGACGAGGGACTCGTGAAGGAGATGGAGGAGCTGGGCGTGGTCTTTACCCGAAGCGAGTCGGGGACCGGCATCAACGGCGCCAGCGGCCTGCTTCTGGGCCTCGGGGCCCTTTATGGCATGCGTTCCGTCTGTTTCATGGGCGAGACCAGCGGCTACTTCGTGGACCCGAAGAGCGCCCGTTCCGTGCTGGAGGTGCTCACCAAGGCCCTCGGTGTCGAGGTGGACTTCGCGGACCTGGAGGAGAAGGCGAAGCAGATCGACTCCATCACCGCTCGCCTGCGGGAGCAGCAGGAACCGAAGCCGGAAGAGCCCAGCAAGGACCTCGGTTACATCGGCTGAGCTCATGGCGCAGCAGATTTAACACCAGGTCCCCATGGGCATTTCCAGGACGCTCCCGTAGTGTAGTCCGGCCAAGCATAGGGGCCTTTCGCGGTTCCGCGGGGACCGAAGAAAGCCTCTGACAGGGGTTCGAATCCCCTCGGGAGCATTCCCCGCGGCACGGTCATGGAAGCCGGTAATCAGACCACCGACGGCGTGAAGCCCCCTTCGGGGTGGGATGAATGCCCGTGTGAACCCAGACGTCGGCTGGACCGCCTCACCATCCCAGGCGGTCTCGAGGGCCCTCACCACGGTCATGCCTACGGCAGGCTCAGGCGGGTCGACGACGGGCGGTCTGTCTCCTTCACGCTCGGAGCCGCTCGATGGTTTCCAAGAAGGCGGCGGGGAATCGCGCGCACTCATCGGTCGGCACGGAGAAGGAGACGCGGATGAAGTGCGGCCCAAACCGCTTCGACAGGTAGTCGCCCGCACGCACGTGGACGCGGTGATCGAGGAGCATGCGTTCCTCGAGCCGACGGGGGTCGATGCCGGTGTCCTGGAGGTCGACGACGAAGGAGTTGCTTCGCGAGGGGAACACCGGCAGGAGGGCGCCCTTCGCCTTCTCCACGGACCCTCGGATGGTCTCCTGGTTGGCCCGACAGGTCTCGAGGAGACCGGGAAGCCATTCCTCCTTGGTGTCGAGAGCCGCGAGGCCTGCTCGTTGGGCGAGGACGTTCACGCCCAACACGTTCGTGTCGAATCTCCGGACCTCCCGGATCAAATCGGGCGGTCCCACGACCCCTCCGATCCGCATGCCCGCCAGCCCGGGCCCCTTGGAGAAGGAGTAGAAGAGGAGCGTCCTCTCCGGGTACCACGTCGTCGCCAGGTGTTGGCCCGTGTTGAAGTCCCGGTAGGTCACGTCGTGGAGGAAGAGCAGGTCATGGTCCCTCGCCACCTCCGTCAGGCCCCGGAGTTCCTCCGCTGCGTAGGTGATGCCAAGGGGGTTGTGGGGGTCGATGACCAACAGGGCGCGGGTCTTGGCCGTGACCGCGGCCTCCACGGCCTCCGCCGTCAGCTTCCAGGGCTCCCGGTAAATGGGGAGCTCCACCACGCGGGCCCCTGACATCTCCGCCTGGTGATGGATCGGGAGAAAGCTCGGGTCCGTGGCTAGGATCTCGTCCCCTTCCCCCAGGAACGCCCGCTGGACGGCATAGAGGGCCTCGATCCCCCCGTTCGTCAGGAAGACCTCGTAGCCGTCGAGGGACAGGTCGGCCAGGATGGCCTCCGGGAGGCCAAACACGCCCGGCCGATAGGAGTAGAGCCGGTACTCCCCGGATCGAAGCGATTCCCGGACCGCCTCCT
>JAJISK010000076.1 GCA_022848785.1 Thermoplasmatota archaeon | reverse complement strand
CCCGTGACCACGTGGGCCTTCAGGTCGCCGCCCGCCTCCCGCAGACGGTCCAACGCGTCCGTGATCTCCAGCTCGTTCCGCCAGGAGGGCTTCAGGCCCCGGATGACGGGGAAGATGTTCGGTCGCAGCAGGTAGATGCCCACCAAGGCCAGGTCGCTCTTCGGCTCCTTCGGCTTCTCCACGAGGGAGAGGACGCGCCCGTCGGCGTCCATCTCCACGACCCCGAAACGCTCCGGGTGCGGCACGCGAGCGAGGAGGACCGCCGCGGCGTCCTGGCCCTGAGCGAACGCCTCGACCATGGGGCGGATGGATTCCTTGAGCACGTTGTCCCCCAGGTACACGCAGAAGGCGTCCTGCCCGACGAACGCCTCCGCGCAGAGGATGGCGTGGGCGATGCCGCGCGGCGCGCCCTGGTCGATGTACGTGAGGTGCAGGCCCCACTCCGAGCCGTCTCCGAGGGCCTCCCGGACCCGCTCCGGCATGATGTCGCCGAGGACGACCCCGATGTCCGTGATCCCCGCGTCGCGCAGGTCCTCCAGGCAGTAGAGGATGTTGGGCTTGTTCGCGATGGGGATGAGCTGCTTCGGGCCCGTGTGGGTGAGCGGCCGAAGGCGGGTCCCGTGGCCCCCAGACAGCACGACCCCTTTCATTCCGCATCCCTCATGTGGGCCAGCGCCTCCCGCAAGGGACGAGGCGGCGCCTTCAGCTGCACGTCGCGCCGCGTGGAGGTGAGGCAGGAGTGGAGGGGCCTCGGCGCGAGGAGCCGGGCCGCCGCCATGGTCGTCGGCCGCAAGAGTTCGAGCGGGAGTCCGAAGACCTCCGCGATCGCCTTGCCAAGCTCGAGCCGGGTCACGCAATCGGGGGTCGCCAGGTGGAAATACCCCGATGTCAGGTAGGGCGCGAGGTCGAGGATGGCGGCGGCGGCCTCGTACGCGTAGCTGGGGGAGACGCGCTGGTCGGCGAAGAGCGGCACCTCGCGCGCCGACCGGAGCAGGGAGAGGATCCAGGTCACGCTGTTCGCCTTGCCCCGGAAGCGATTCCATCCGTAGAGGGCGCAGAGGCGGACGACGAGGGCGCCCGGCAGGATCTCCAGAACCCGGTCCTCTCCCTCCCGCTTGGAGGCCCCGTAGTGGTTCAGCGGGTTCGGACCCGCCCTCTCGTCGTAGGGCCCGTCCTGTCCGTCGAAGACGTAATCGGTGGAGACGTGGACGAGCCGGACGTCCCGGTCTTTGCAGAGCCGTGCCACGTGCGCCGGTCCCTGCGCGTTCACGAGCACCGCCTTCTGAGGCACCTCCTCACAGTCGTCGACATCGGTACGGGCCGCACACAGCACGGTCCAATCGGGTTCCGCCCGGTCGAAGGCCTCCTCGATGGTCGCCGGCTTTCCGAGGTCCACGCGGATCGGCTGGATGCTGTTTTTCGGGAGCGGCGTGGAGAGGTACGATCCCCAGACCTCGTGCCCCCGGTCGAGGGCCTCGCGGGCCACGTATTGGCCGAGGAGACCGCTCGCACCGAGGACGAGGACGCGCGTCAACGGCCGCTACATGAGCGAGCAGCTTAAACGATTCTCGGAAGATTGCATCCGATTGCTTCGGACAGGCAGACTACCTGTAGTACGAAGAATATAAGTACTACACGTATTACTCTTCAAAGTGCCTCGGATTACCTACTCCCGGCACGCCCGAGAGCGTATGATCCTTCGGGGCATCTCCCGTCGTGAGGTCGAAGAGGCGATTCGAAGGGGAAGGAAGAGGATCCAAGATGGAAGGATCGTGGCGACCTACCTCTACTTCGAGGTTGTCTACGTGGTTGACGGCCACGAGGTCCGAATCATTTCGGTAATCCCCAGGTGGTAGCATGGCCAAGAAGTGTCCGGTGTGCGGGAAGGGGGACCTGGTTCCAGGAGAGGTCAAGGAGGAGATGTTCGGCGTCTCCCTCGGAACCTACCCCGCGGAGGTGTGTACCGAGTGCGGAGAAACCTTCGTCGATGGCGAGACGATGGATGCCATCGAGGCGAAGGCTAAGGAGTTGGGTCTCTGGGGCCTCGCCAAGAAGGTTACCGTTCGAAAGTCGGGCAACTCCCTCGTGGTGAGCATCCCAGCGGACCTCGCGCGTTTCCTCCATCTCAGAGGGGGGGAGGACGCGCTGCTCCGTCCTGAGGCGAAGCGGAGATTGGTCTTGGAGATTTCCTAGGCGCCCTGGTTCGGGCAACAGTCTTATTCGCGCCTCCCCTGTTGCCACCCCCATATGGAGCGCCTCCTGGTTACCGGCGGAGCGGGTTTCATCGGCGCAAACTTCGTGCGCCTTCTCTCCGAAGAGGCCGACTGTGATATCGTCGTCTTGGACAAGCTGACGTACGCCGGAAACCTGGCGAACATCCAAGGCCTTATTGACGCCGGTAAGGTAACGTTCCATCAAGGCGATATCACCGATGTTGGGGCCGTGAAGGAGGCCATGGCGGGCTGCGACGGGGTCGTCCACTTCGCCGCGGAGACCCACGTGGACCGCTCCATCACCGAGGCGGGGACCTTCGTCACGACCGACGTGTTCGGGACCTTCGTCCTCCTGGAGGCGGCCCGGCGGCAAGGGGTCGAGCGCTTCCTCCACATCTCCACGGACGAGGTCTACGGGGAGGCGGGCGACGGCGATTCCACCGAGGACGCCGCCCTGCGGCCCAAGTCGCCCTACGCGGCCAGCAAGGCGGGGGCCGACCGCCTCGCCTACGCCTACCACGCGACCTACGACCTGCCGGTGGTCATCACGCGGTGCGTGAACAACTACGGCCCCTGGCAACACCCGGAGAAGGCCATCCCCCTCTTCACCTTGTCCGCCCTCCTGGACCAGCCGCTGCCCATCTACGGGACGGGAGAGAACCGCCGGGAGTGGATTCACGTGGAGGATCACGCGCGGGCCCTGCT
>JAJISK010000075.1 GCA_022848785.1 Thermoplasmatota archaeon | reverse complement strand
GGTTGTCGCCCCTCCCGACGGCCTGAAGTTCCGTCGTCTCAAAGAGGCCTCACAGGAGGAACTCACGGCGGCCATTCGAGGGGCCCTGCAAAGGATGCTTCGGGGCGGTACGACCGCTTCCCTCGACTTCCGCGAGGGAGGTCGGCGCGGGCTCGTCGCCCTTCGGGATGCCGCCTCGGACCTGCCGGTCGAAGTCGCCGCCCTGGGTCGTCCGCAGGGGTTGGACTACGACCAGAGCGAGATCACAGCGCTGCTGAAGATCGCAGACGGGGTCGGGGTGAGCAGCGTTTCCGACTGGGAGTCGGGCGCTCTGAAACGGCTGGCCCGACACGTGAAGGCCAACGGACTCCCCTTCGCTCTTCACGCCAGCGAGGTGTTCCGCGAAGACATCGATCGGGTCTTGGACCTGCATCCCGACTTCCTCGTCCATATGACAGCCGGGCGAAGATCCGACTGGGAACGATGTGCGGAGGAGGACATCCCCGTAGCTCTCACCCCCCGGAGCCAGATGTTCTTCGGACGGATGCCGGACATCCCCGGCATGCGCGATGCCGGACTTCGACTCATGTTGGGAACGGACAACGCGATGTTGGCCCATCCGTCCGTCCTGCGAGAGATGGAGTTCGCCTACCAGGTCGCCAAACTCCAGGGCGGTGTCCCCCCCGAGGCCGTCCTGGCCATGGGCTACGAGGCCGCTAAGCTTTTAACGGGACCCTCTCGTATGACCATCCAAGAAGGCGCGCCCTGCAACTTCCTGGTCCTGGATCTCCCTTGGGGGGGTGACGCCGCCTACCGTGTGATCAAGGCCACGGAGGCCGACATCGCCCTCTTGGCCGTCGGGCCAAGAACCTGGGATCGGGAACGGGGATGGCTCCCGGAGGACTGATCGTGACCGAAGAACAGCGGGTCAAGGACGTCATGACTAAGGACCCCATCGTCGCCACGCTTCCCGGCAATCGCACGGATGTCCTCCGCATCCTGGTGACGAACAAGATCACGGGAGTCCCGGTGATCGGTAGCGACGGCACCTATGCGGGCTTCGTGGCCCGGAAGCACATCTTCGCCCGGCCCGAGGAGGAGCAGCTCGCCCTCCTGGTGCAGCGGGACTACCCGGTGGTCTCGCCCGACACCCCCCTCCAGGACCTCGCCCGAACCCTCGTGGAGGGGCGGGTCTACCACGCGACGGTCAAGGAGAACACCCATGTCGTGGGCATCGTCACCCCCGCCGATTTCTTGGGGGTCGTGGATAAGAAGCGATTGGAGACCCCGGTCGAGGAGTTCCTCACTTCGACGGCGGTCGCCGTCTACGAGGGGACCCCCATTCAGACGGCCAACACCATCATGGCCATTGCGAAGGTCTTCGCCCTCCCCGTTCTCGATGACCATGGACGTCTCTGCGGTATCATCACGGACCGGGATGTCTTCGGGTTGAGCCGTGTGGACGGGAGCGCCGCGATCCAGGACATGGGCCTGGCCCAGGAGGATGATTCGTGGAGCTGGGAGGGGCTACGGAACGTCATGCGCTTCTACTACGACGTCGAGAAGGTGGAACTCCCCGACATGGCCGTGAAGGAGGTCATGGTACGCGATGTGGTGACGGTCTCCACCAAGACGGGAGTGAGTGAAGCGGCCCGAACGATGCGGAAGAACGACTACGGCCAGCTTCCGGTCATGAACCCCCACAACCGCCTCGAGGGCCTCCTCACGGAGCTGGACATCCTCGGGTGCCTCCTCTAAGGGATCGGGGATGGCCCGGTACGACGAGTTGATGTCCCTCTCCCTGCGGAGGGGCTTTCTGCTTCCCTCCGCCGAGATCTATGGGGGCCTGGCGGGTTTCTATGACTACGGACCCTACGGCGCGCGCCTCCGGCGGAACTGGGAGGATCTCTGGTTGGCCTCCTTCCTCCAGCTGGGGGACAACTACCACCTTGTCGACACACCCACCATCCAGCCCCACGTGGCCTTGGAGGCCTCTGGCCACGTGGACCTCTTCGCGGATGTCCTGGTGCCGTGCACCCAGTGCAAGGAGACGCACAAGGCGGACGAGCTCATCCAGGCGGCCACCGGGACCTCGGGGGAAGGAATGGACGTCGAACAGGTCCGACAGGCCATTCGGGAAGGGGGCCTTGTGTGTCCCAACTGCGGGGGCAAGCTGGGGGAGCCGACGGCCTTTCACCTGATGTTCCCGGTGGCCATCGGGCCGAAGGGGGATGAGCAGGCGTTCCTCCGACCGGAGACAGCCCAGGGGGCCTATCTGGGTTTCAAGCGGGCGTTCGAGATCCTTCGGAAGCGCCTTCCCCTGGGCCTGGCCATCGTGGGGAGGGCGTATCGGAACGAGATCTCCCCCCGTCAGGGTGCCTTCCGGCTCCGCGAGTTCCACCAGGCGGAGCTCCAGATCTTCTTCGACCCGGAGGGCTTCGACGCCCTGCTCAATCTGGAGGAGCTCGAGGACACGACCCTCCGGCTGATGTGGGCCACCCATCGAGATGAAGTCGCTACGCCTACCCTCGGAACGCTCCTTGCGCAGGGAGACCTCCCGCCGTTCTACCTGTACCACATGGCCAAGGTACAGGCCTTCTACCTGGACACCCTCCAGGTTCCCCCCGAAGCGTTCCGATTCTACGAACTCTCGGAAGAGGAGCGGGCCTTCTACAACCGAATCCACTTTGACGTCCAGGTGGCCCTGGAGTCTTGGGGAGGCTTCCAGGAGGTGGGGGGCGTCCACTACCGGGGGGACTACGACCTGAGCCGGCATCAGGACCGCTCGGGCGTGAAGATGACCATCTTCCACGACGGCCGACGCTTCATCCCCCATGTGTTGGAACTGAGCTTCGGGGTCGATCGGAACGTGTGGGCCCTGTTGGATCTGGGTTACGAGACGGGCGAGAAGGCGGTCCTGCACCTGCCCCCACGTCTGGCACCGGTGACCCTCGGTGTGTTCCCCCTGGTGAAGAAAGACGGCCTTCCGGACATGGCGGAGGGCCTCTACCGCGAGGCCCGCACGTGG
>JAJISK010000074.1 GCA_022848785.1 Thermoplasmatota archaeon | reverse complement strand
TCCTGAAGTCGGTGGGATACGACCCAGGGAAGGTGCCCTTCATTCCGATTTCCGCGTACGCGGGGGACAACGTGGTGGAGAAGTCCACAAACATGGCCTTCTACAAGGGGGACACGCTCCTGGACACCGTCAACAAGATGACGGCCCCCGGGAAGCCCACCGACAAGGCCCTGCGCCTGCCGGTCCAAGACGTCTATTCCATCACCGGCATCGGGACCGTCCCGGTCGGGCGCGTCGAGACGGGCGTCCTGAAGGCGGACGCCAAGGTGAGCTTCCAACCCTCGGACAAGGTGGGGGAGGTGAAGTCCATCGAGATGCACCACGAGACGATCCCCCAGGCAGAGCCGGGGGACAACGTCGGGTTCAACGTCCGCGGCGTGGCCAGGGATGAGATCCGGCGGGGGGACGTGTGCGGACCGGCCGAAGACCCGCCCACGGTGGCCCGGTCCTTCATCGCACGCATCGTCGTCCTGAACCATCCCAGCGTGGTCACGGTGGGCTACACGCCCGTCTTCCACGCCCACACGGCCCAGGTCGCCTCCCGGTTCGAGGAACTCCAGGAGAAACTGGATCCGAAGACGGGGGCGGTGAAGGAGAAGAACCCGCAGTTCCTGAAGACGGGGGACGCGGCCACGGTGAAGATCGTGCCCACGCGGCCCATGGCCGTGGAGAAGTTCGCGGACTTCCCGCAGCTCGGCCGTTTTGCCATCCGAGACATGGGCCAGACCGTGGCGGCGGGGCAGATCATCGACATCGAGAAGCGGTAACCCTTTTAGGCCGTCCCCGCTTGAACCGGGGAAGCCATGGTCCAGACCGCACGCATTTCCCTCAGCGGCACGGACGCCAAGAAGGTGGACGGCGTCTGCGCCCAGATCCGTGCAATCAGCGAACGCACCGGCGTCAACATGCGGGGCCCGATCCCCCTGCCCACGAAGCGGCTCCGGGTTCCCGTGCGCAAGAGTCCGGATGGGGAGGGATCGGAGACGTGGGATCGCTGGGAGATGCGGGTCCACAAGCGGCTCATCGACCTGGACGCGGACGAGCGGGCGCTGCGGCAGCTGATGCGGATTCAGGTCCCCGACGGGGTCAACATCGAGATCATATTACGGGGTTAGTCCGACGCGTCCCTGACGGCCCCGAACAGCTCATCCAAGACTTTTCCTTCGGCCGTACGCAGCTGTTTGCTGACGGCCGCCTTGGACACGCCGGCGATTTCGGCTAGGTGAGACAGATCGGTCCGCGCGGGAGACTTGTAGTAGCCGAGCCCGTGCGCCAGCTGGAGGAGATGCCTCTGTCGTTGCGTCAGGTTCCCCAGCGGCTGCAGGTCGGTCCCCACAACCGGCCGTGATTTCTCGACGTCGTAGTCCATCCCAAGCCTGTCCAGGATTCCCTTCAGACTGCGCAGCTGCCCGTCGGTGGCATGGAAGGAGATGCGCGTCCGCCCCGCTTGGAAGGTCAAGGGCCGCGCGGGAAGGATGTCGGAGCCGAGCAGACCGAAGACTTCGCCCATGCCCCGGGTCATCGAGACGCGCAGGAGGGCCGTGTACCCCGTTCCCTCGTCGTTCACCTCCAGGAGCTCGAAGTGCCCTAGCCCGTACTTCTCCCGCAACTCCGCGGCCCGGCTTCGCACCTCCTCCGGGGACGGACCGGGATCTCGCCGGGTGATCCGGGCCAGCAGGGTGATGTCTTCCCCCGCGAGGCGAAAGGCCTGGAGAACCTCCAACGACTCGTTGTGCTCGAAGAACCGGCCGGGGAAGAGTCCCAACTCGACGAGACCGGCGGTTGGAATCGAGAGCGTCACGAGCCGCATCGAATCCCTGGTTGACTGCTAAACCTCCATTCCCATATATGAGTCGCCCCGCTGAACGCTTTGGTGCCCATGGAAGAAGAAGACGTTTCCGTCATCACCTGTGACCTGAACGGCCTCGTGGAAGCGTACGGCGCGGGGGCCGAGGACATCTTCGGTTGGAAGGCCGAGGAACTCATCGGAAAGGAGTCCGTCGCCGTGTTTCATCAGCCCGCGGCCGTCGAGACCCTGGTTCCCCGCCTCCTGAAGACCGCGGTGGAGGAGGGCGAGTTCAAGGAAGAGGTGACCCTCGTCCGGAAGGACGGTTCGGAGTTTCCTGCCGTGCTCACGGTTCGCCCCGTCCACCGGGAAGGGGAGCACGTGGGTTACATGGGGTACACACAACCTCTCTGAGGTGCCCCCTTGGCCGCAAAGACCGCGGAGGCTCAGGAGGCAACCGAGGGGCAGCTCTGGATCCGGGCCCTGCGGGCCCCGTTCCTCGTCGCCTCGGTCCTCCCGTTCTTCGTTGGGGTCCTGGCGGCCTATCAGGCCGCGAACGTCTTCGACCCGCTGCTGTTCGCGCTGGCCTTGGTGGGGGTAATCTTGTTCCACCTCGCGACGAACATGCTCAATGACAACTTCGACTACCGCAGCGGGAACGACCTGGCCGTGGAGCACCAGAACCCCTTCGCGGGAGGAAGTCGCGTCCTCATCACCGGACGGGTCAACGTGAAGGTGCACCTGGCCGTCGCGCTGACCATCTTCGTGGCGGGCATTGCCGTCGGACTGCTCATCTTCTTCCTCCTCGGAGGATTCGGGACCCCCGCAGGCCAGCTCCTTTTCGTGATCGGTGTCATCGGCGCGGTTACGGTGTACTCCTACGTGGGCCCTCCACTGAAGCTGGCCAACCGAGGGCTGGGGGAGTTCTTCGTGGGGCTGGCCTTCGGACCCCTCGTCGTCGTCGGCGCGTACCTGGTGCAGACGGGGACGGTGACCCTCGGTGCGATCTTCCTCTCCCTCGCCATGGGCCTCCTCGTGGCGGCCATCCTGTGGATCAACGAGTTTCCCGACGTCAGCGCGGACGTCTCTGTGGGGAAAAGGACGTTGATGGCCCGGCTGGGTCCGGAGCGAGCCGTGACCGTCTACGTGGGACTCGTTGCGGCGGCCTTCCTCATGCCCGTTCTGGCCTCCCTCCTCGGGTTGGTTCCGCCGACGACCGTGCTAACCCTCCTGGCGCTGCCTTTGGCGGTGCGTGCCGTGAGGGGCTTGCGGGCCAACTACCAAGATCCCCATGCCCTGATC
>JAJISK010000073.1 GCA_022848785.1 Thermoplasmatota archaeon | reverse complement strand
GTCGCGAACATCTTCAGTCGGTCTGTCATCATCTGCTTCCGCTCCTCTTCGGGGGCGTCAGCCATCATTTTGATCATGTCTTCCATGTGCTTGCTCTCCTACCAAATCTAGGGACTTTTTCTTGTTTAAACCCTGCGTATGGAAGTCATCGGATTCCAGGTTGACAACCCGTGGAATCCACGGGTTTAAGATGAAGAGCGTCCATTTCGAATAGCATGGCCCCGATCTCCGAAGTCGCCGATGCGATGAACCGGAAGATCCTAAACCTCCTCCAGCTGGACGGGCGGACGACGACGGCCGAGATCGCACGTCGTCTGCGCCGTTCGGAGTCCTCGATTCGGGAGCGGATTCGACGCATGGAAGCCAAGGGCATGATCAAAGGCTATTTCGCGTGTGTGGACAAGCGAGCCCTGGGGTATCGGTCCGAGGCTTTCGTCTTCTGCAATATCGGTGCCCCTGATCAGGCGGGCATCCTAGACGAACTGCTTCGCCTCAAACAAGTCACGGGCATCTTCCACATCAGCGGGGCGAAGCGCTTCCTCCTGAAGTTGGCCGCGCGGGACAACCAGGAGCTACGGCGCATCATCAACCGGACCCTCATCCCCCTCGGCATCACGGACGTCGAGTCCCATATCGTAATGGACGTCACGGCAAGATTTCCGCCGGACGCGGTCGTGGACGAGTAAGGCGGATGGACCCGGCCCCCGCCCGGAAAAGGTTTATGCGCCCAGTGAGCCTCGTGGCGTTTGTGGCTGAAGGGGAGGGACGAATCGAGGTCATCCTTCCGGGGGCTCTCCTGGAGTACTCCCAGGGACGAAGACGGGCCAGCTGTTCTAGAGCCGCGACGGCGGGGACTCCTGGGAACTCCTTCGCGACCACTTGCCCCCCATCGTGTCCGTCGAGGCGGGCCTCGCGGGCTGACGCTCCCCCAGGTAGACCCCGATGACGTTACGGCTATTCAATACAGCCACCCGCGCGAAGGAGGCTTTGGAGCCGGCCGATGGCCGAGTACGCATGTACGTGTGCGGGCCCACGCCCTACCATTATTCTCACCTCGGGCATGCCAAGGCCTACGTCGCGGCCGACGTGATCCGGCGTTACCTCGAGTATCACAAGTTCGAGACGCAGTTCGTCCTCAACTTTACCGACGTGGACGACGCCATCACGATCCGCGCGGCGAAGGAAGGCGTTCCGCCTGAGGAGCTCGCGCAGAGATACATCGACGCGTTCCTTGAGGACATGGATCGCCTCAAGGTTCGGCACGCCGACACGTATCCCCGGGTCACGGAGCACATTGAGGACATCCTGATCGTGGTCCAGGACCTGGTCGAGTCGGGCGCCGCGTATGTGGTGGATGGAGACGTCTACCTGCGAGCCAGGGAGGAGGACTACGGCCGACTCAGCGGGCAATCCCCGGGGGAGGTCGTCGTGGAGCAGATTCAAGGCGGCGGGGGCCGAGAAGGCCCCTTGGACTTCGCGCTGTGGAAGCGATCCCGCGAGGGGGAACCCGCCTGGGAGAGCCCGTGGGGACCGGGCCGGCCCGGGTGGCACGTGGAGTGCTACACCATGGCCACGAAGTACCTCGGTCCCGGGTTCGATCTCCATGGCGGGGGCCGCGACCTCATCTTCCCCCACCACGAGAGCGAGGACATCATTGCCGCCGCCCACGGCAAGGGACCCTTCGCCCGCCAATGGTTCCACAACGCCTTCATGACCATCGAGGACGAGCGGATGGCCAAGTCCCTCGGCAACTTCGTGACGATTCGGGACGTCCTCGAAGACGTGGACTGGGAGGTCCTCCGGTTCTTCCTCCTCAAGACGCACTACCGGGAGAACAGCACCTACACGGACGCGGCCCTGCGGGAGGCGGAGACGGAGCACGCCGAGATTCGAAACGCCATCGTGCGCTTACGCGCGGATTCCGAGTCGGATCGACCCGGGAGGGACGAGGCGTTGGAGGCGGAGAGCGCCCGGATGCAGGAGCGGTTCGAGGGTGCGATGGACGATGACTTCGACACGAAGCGAGCCACGGAGATCGTCCTCTCGATGGCCCGCGAGGTCAACGACGCCGGCCCTCTCCCTGCCGCCACGGCGGAGGCGATCTTCACCCAGTTCTGCGATCTCTGCGGGGTCCTGGGCCTCTGCGAGGAGGAGTTCGAGGACTAGGACGATAACCTTTTACCGACCCTCCAGTTAGAACAGCGACTGGCCATGGCCGACTTTCGCGCTGTCATCAGTGACCCCAAGAACGGGAGGGCGTACCCGCGGGAGGTGGAGGGCCACTACGCGGGCGCCCTCCTGGGGAAGCGGGTCGGCGAAGAGGTGGACGGCATCTTCTTCGACCTGCCCGGCTATAAGCTGGTCCTCACGGGCGGATCCGACAAGGACGGCGTGCCGATGCGTCCTGGCCTCCCTGGCCCCCGCCGGAAGCGCATCCTCGTCGCAGGCGGGCCCGGCTTTCGCTCGCACAAGAGGGGCCTCCGCCGCCGGAAGACCCTCCGGGGGGACACCGTCGGGCCGGACACGGTCCAGCTCAACCTCAAGATCGTCACCTTCGGCCCCAAGTCCATCGAGGACGCGTTCAAGGAGAAGGTGGAGACGGAGTGAAGGTCCCCGAACAGCCCGAGGTAAACATCGGCCTCATCGGGCACGTGGACCACGGCAAGACGACCCTAGCCAAGCTCCTCACCGGGGAAGTCACGGACCGGCATAGCGAGGAGATCAAGCGTGGCATCTCGATCCGACTCGGGTATGCAGACGCGGCCTTCTACAAGTGCCCCAACAAGCGGGGCGCACAGGCCTACGGGGTCTCCCCCAAGTGCCCCGGCGACGGGGAGGCGAAATTCCTCCGGGCCGTGAGCTTTGTCGACTCCCCCGGCCACGAGACCCTCATGGCCACCATGCTCTCGGGAGCCTCCATCATGGACGGCGCCCTCCTCCTCATCGCGGCCAACGAGTCGGTGCCCCAGCCCCAGACGAAGGAACACCTCATGGCCCTCACCATCGTCGGGGTCGAGCACATCATCGTGGTTCAGAACAAGATCGACCTGGTGACGGCGGAGGAGGCCAAGGCGAACATGGAGGAGATCGAGGCTTTCCTCCAAGGGACGCCGGCGGAAGGGGCCCCGA
>JAJISK010000072.1 GCA_022848785.1 Thermoplasmatota archaeon | reverse complement strand
TACAGCGTCCAGTGATCCGGATGGGACGATCACCTCTTATGCCTGGAACTTCGGGGACGGGACATCTGGCTCAGGTGCCACTGCGAGCCACGAGTTCTCTACGGCCGGCACATACACCGTGACGCTGACGGTGTCGCGCTGATGGTCACGTCGTCCCCCTCCTGCTCGATGTCCTCGATGACGGCCCGCCGGGACTGGAGTTCCGCGATGGCGGCGCCCATGACCTCCTGGGAGAGGTTGAGCACCACCGTCTGCTTGGGCTCCAGGAGGAGGCGGCCCGCCAGGACCATGGCCCCGTAGATGGCGGACCGGGAGGCGGGGATGACCTGGGCCGGGCCCCGATGGATGGAGTCCTCGTGGAGCTTGGCGTCCACGAGCCGGACCTTCACCCCCATGCAGCGTTCCCCCGCCAGGGGTCCCCGGGTCGCGGCCTCGACGAAGGCCTCCCGCACGAGCTCGATGGTCTCGTGAAGGTATTGGATGCCCTTCGTCATGTCCAGGAACATGTTGTTGTCCTGGATCCAGACCACCTTGCGGGACTCCTTCTTGGTCAGCCCCAACTCCCGTATGAGTTCCATGAACTCCTTAGTCTTCTTGACCCGCTGGTTCGTGGGCACCTGGCCGTCCAGGATGGCCTGGACGATGGCCTTCTCCAGGGGCTCCACCTCCAGATAGAAGCGGTTGTGCTTGTTGGGGGACTTCCCCTCGAAGGGACCCGCCCTCGTGCGGACGCCCTCGCGGTACACGACGATGGGGGGCGAAGCATCGATCTCCACCCCGTGCTCGTGGACGATGCGATACTGTGTGACCTCGAGGTGCAGCTCCCCCATGCCCGACATGAGGTGCTCTCCCGTCTCCTGGTCGATATCCACCTGGATCGACGGATCGGCCTTCCCGATAATCCGTAGGACCTCGACGAGCTTGGGCAGGTCTCGCGTGTGCTTGGCCTCGATGGCGACGGTCACGACGGGTTCGGAGTAGTGCACGATGCGCTCGAAGGGTTTCATGTCCTTGTTGTCGGCCACCGTAGACCCCGAGATCGCGGCCTTCAGTCCCACGACGGCGGCCACGTTCCCCGCAGTGATCTCGTCGACGCGGATGCGGTCGGCGCCGACCACCATGTTGACGGTCTGTAGGCGTTCCGGCTTGGGCGAACCCAGGACCCACGCTTCCTGGCCCTGCCGCATGGTGCCGCTAAAGAGGCGACCGACGGCAACCTCCCCGGCATGGGGGTCCATGATGATCTTGGTGACGACGAAGGCCACGGGTCCGTTCGCGTCCACCTCCATCATGGACCGGGCCAACTCGGAGTCGGGAGGTCCCTTCCAGATGATGGGGATGCGGAGCTTCTGGGCGGTCCGGGGGTTCGGCATGTGTCGGATGATCATGTTGAGGACGATGCGATGGAGAGGAGCCAGCTTGGTCAGGGCCTCCACGTTCTCCTCCTCGTGGTACTGATAGATATCCTTGAACGTGAGCCCCGTCTCCTTCATGAACGGAACGGAGATGGCCCACTTCAGAGTGGCAGAGCCGAAGGCCACGTTACCCTTTTCGACCTTCACCTGCCAGTCCTTCTTGAGCTCGTCGGGGAGGAGCTGGGCGATGCGCTTGTTGACCCCGGCGATGATCTTGAGGAAGCGCTTCTGCATCTCGTCGGGGTCGATCTTCAGCTCGTTGATGAGCCGGTCCACCTTGTTGATGAAGAGGACGATCCGAACCCGCTCCTTCAGCGCCTGCCGGATGACGGTCTCGGTCTGGGGCATCACCCCTTCGACGGCATCCACCACGAGGATCGCGCCATCAATCGCCCGCATGGCCCGGGTCACATCGCCGCCAAAGTCCACGTGGCCCGGGGTGTCGATGAGGTTGATCAGATACTCGTCGCCCTCAAACTCGTGAACCATGGAGGCGACGGCGGCGTTGATCGTGATGCCGCGGGCCTGCTCCTGCTCGTCGTAGTCGAGCTCCAGCTGCTGTCCGGCGAGTTCCTCGGACATCATGCCGGCGCCGGCGATGAGGGAGTCAGATAATGTCGTTTTTCCATGATCCACATGTGCGACGGTCCCGATGTTCCGGATGAACTCCGGCCTGTGGATGATGGCCTGCGCCTTGCGGACGTTGTCCTCTTTTCGTCCCATATGGTACCTACTGGCCTTCGAATCTCGCCAAGAGAGACGCCGGCTACCTAAAGGTTTTCAGGGGGAGGGGACCGAATTGTCCTCAAAGTCCCGCGACATAGGCGCGGGCCTTCTCCCACTCCTCCCCAAGACGCTGGCGGGCCCCGTCACTCCCCCAAAGGTCTCCCAGGTCGGGCCGCGTCTCCTCGCACTTCCTGAGGAGGTCCTCCACGGTGAGGCTGTCCATCGTCTGCAGCACGAGATCCTGGTATGCTCGGATGTCGTTCGCGTGCTTCTGGACGACCTGATCGGCCAGGGAAAACTCCCCGCCGATCCACCGCTCCACGTACCCTCGAGAGAGGGGGCGGACCCGTTGCGCCACTTTGGCCAGGGTCGCCTCCCGGGCCATGGTCACCAGTAGACTCAGGCCAGGTCCCTCCGTCCCGAAAGGCCGGCCTCAACGAGCCGAGGCCGCGATGCGTTCCATCTCCTCCTTCTTCCCGATGGCATAGGAGTTGATGTCCCCGTCGGCGGCCATGAGGAGCTCGTCAGCCAGACACTGGGAGGCGGACTTGGGGGTCTTGAACGTCGCCCGTACGGCCCCCGTCGTAATGTTCCGCAGGGCCAGGTCCAGACGGCGGGCGGGCGCGACGTCCACGGCCCGGGGAACGGAGATCCCGCCGAAACGGAGGCGTGTAACCTCCTCACGCGGCGCCGCCCTCTCCAGGCCGTCCACCAAGACCTGGATGGGGTTCCGCTTGGCTCGCTTCTCCACGAGCGCGAAGGCGTTCTCGACGACCTTGATCGTCTTGTTCTTCTTGCCTGTGTATCTCTCGGTGCGCATCATGTTGTTGACGAACCGCTCCACAAGGTTGACGCGCGCCTTCGTGAAGGCGCGGTTCGCCCACCGGCCTCCGGTGTGTGGCAGGTAAGTCGGGGTCAGATTCATGTACCGCTTGAGGCCGGGGTCGGCGACTTCCACCTCCCTGAAGTCCCAACGGTTGAACAGGAGCAAGCCGTCTTCCGTCTTCGGCGGAACTTCCGGCTTCGGTTTGGGTGGGGCTTTGGGCTTGGTCTTGGGTGGAGCTTTCTTGGCCGCCGGTTTCCTCTTGGCGGGCTTCTTGACTGGGGCCTCTAGCGGAGCTTCCTCGGCGGGTTTCTTGACAGGCTTTT
>JAJISK010000071.1 GCA_022848785.1 Thermoplasmatota archaeon | reverse complement strand
CGGTTCGAATCCGGCTGAGCCCATCCCTGAGCCCATTTTCCCGAGTAGCTCTTTAACAATGTTGAGAATCAACGTCATGACCGCTAGACCATGAGCCCTCAGTTCCGAATCAGGCGGAGCGATAAATTCTTTGGCCGCACAATCGGGGGCGTCAGCCTTAAGGGGACCTCGTGGCATGGCCAGCGGAAGGCCATGGCCAAGACGGATGCACGGGATTCCCCCAGGAAGGAGGTGCGAAACGCGCTGGAGGACCGGGGGTACGCTCTCCATCTCACGTCAAAGCGGACGGGCGAGACGATTACCGCCAAGGTGGAGCTCGAGAGCCTGGAGGAGAAAAAGTCCCTCATGAAGATCGTCGCCTCCGGCCGAATCGAGGATATCGACCTGTTGATCGGTTTCGACTTGGAGGAAGAAAGTCTTTGGAACCTCGTGATGCGGCTGATGAGCCTCTGGGAATCCATGAAGGGTTCCGTGGGTGTGGAACTGGACTCGACCGAGTAGCCCGCATTGTTTTATAGCGATTCCCGGTTAAACGAGGGGGCCGATGGACTCTTCTAACGTGCTCACGGCGCTCGAAGAGCTCGAGAAGTGGCGTGCTCGTCGCGTCAAGATTGAGAAGCGTCTCGTTGTCCTTCGACGCGAACGGGGGGCCATGGAGCGGGAACTGGGAGCAGTGGGCCAGCGTCTCTCCGGACTCGCCGGCGCCCTCTTCCGCCCCGAGGAGCGCGGTGTCGACGCTCACCTCCTTCCGCCGTTCCGCTTGGAGAGGTGACCGTGAGCGCGACGAGGACGTGGGACGACTACCGCCAGCTTCTCCGGCGCCGCAAGGACCTCCATCAGGCGATCGAGGACCTGGACGACGAGGAGGCGCTTCTTCTCGAGGAAATGGACCAGGTGGACGGGCAGGTCGCCTACTACGTCTCGCTCGCCAGGGACATGAAGAAGGCCCTGGACCCGCCGGGCCTCGGGAAGTTGTTGCGCTCATTGAGGAAGGCCTGAAGCGGACCAAGGGCGACGGACTGCGGGGACCCGACATGGAGCTTCGGACCGTTTGGTTGGAAGGGGACGTGATCAAGCTCATCGATCAGCGCCTCCTCCCTGAGGAGTACCGGGTTTTTGAGGCCCGAGATCACAAGGAGGTGGGGTTCGCCATCGCGGAGATGGTCGTGCGAGGCGCCCCCGCCATCGGAGCGACCGCGGCCTACGCCTTGGCGCAAGCCTCTCTCCAGGGCAGGGACCTGGAGGAGGTGGCGGCGTACCTGCGTGCGACCCGACCCACGGGGCACGACCTCTTCTTTGCCGTGGATTACATGCTCGAGGCAGCCGGGAAGGGCCGCGACCTGGTGGAAGCCGCGGAGGCCTATGCCGAGGACAGCCTGGAGCGATGCCGGGCGATGGGCCAGCATGGACTCTCCCTGATGAAGGACGGCGCCAGAGTCCTGACCCACTGCAACGCGGGCGCCCTGGCTACGGTCGGATACGGTACGGCTCTCGCACCCATTCGTGCGGCGAAGGAGGCGGGCCGCAACGTGTTTGTTTTTGTCGACGAGACCCGGCCCCGACTCCAGGGAGCGAAGCTCACGGCCTGGGAGCTGGACCGGGAAGGGATCGAGCACGCGGTCATCACCGACAACG
Organism: Thermoplasmatota archaeon; assembly: GCA_022848785.1. The sequence goes on along the minus strand of JAJISK010000071.1, from coordinate 1,687 downwards.
CCGCCGGCCTCTTCATGGCACGGGGCGAAGTGGACCTGGTCATTACGGGGGCCGATCGCATCGCGGCGAACGGCGACGTAGCGAACAAGATCGGGACCTACGAGAAAGCGGTTCTCGCCAAGGAGAACGGGATTCCCTTCTACGTGGCCGCTCCCGTGAGCACCTTCGACTTCGGCTTGGCCAGCGGGAAGGACATTCCCATCGAAGAGCGAGCGGAGGAGGAGGTCCGCGAGATCGGGAAGGAGACCCTGACGCCGTCCAGAAGCCCCGTGCGAAACCCCGCCTTCGACGTCACGCCGGCGCGCTACGTCACCGGCTACATTACCGAGCGCGGCATCCTTCGGCCCGAGAATCTCCACACCCTGCAGGACGAGGTCGTCGGGGGAAGGGGTAAGTAAAGCCGCCCTCTTCGAATGGGGATTCGCATGGTTCTGACCAGCAGCGCCGTCAGCCACATTTGGTTTTTGGTGGAAGACCTAGACGCCGCGATTCGGTTCTTCGGGGATGTCCTCGGGTTCCGTCTCCTCGAGGCCCGTCCCAAGGCCGCCCGGTTCGATGCGAATAACCTCACCATCGGTCTCTTCCAGATGGAGGACGGGGAGGGTGCATCCCCCATCGTGACGTTCCGGATTGAGCACGGGATGGAGGGCTTCCACGCCTTCCTTCGCGCGAAGGGTGTCAAGACCAAGGCCGTGGACATGGACTTCATCGGCAAGGTCTTGGCCGTGGAGGACCCCGACGGGCACCTGCTTTGGGTCCACCAGCCCAAGAGCGAATAGGCTATGTAGCGCACCCCCGATGGGCCGGTGTGCTTCTCCATTCCACCTGGTTCGGCACCTTCCTCATGGAGGACGGGGAGGTGGTGGAGTCCCGTCCGTACCCCCAGGACCCCGAGATTCTAGCCACCAACATGCTGCAGGTAGAAGAGGGGAAGCTGTTGCGGCAGGAGCGACAGATTGTCGAGGGACTCGACGAGTTCTCTGTCACCGAAGGCCGACTCGAACGGCTCGGGGGCACCCACACGGCAGAGCCCGCCCCCTTCCTCGACCCGGCGGACTTCGGCTTCGATGTCGGTCTCCTTCGGGAGGCCATGATCGCCCTGGGGAAGCGGCGGTTGCGCAGGGCAGTCGAGCCCGCGGACCACGTCATCCAGGGGATTCGCACGCTGGACGAGGTGACCCGAGCACGGGACCTCCTCACGGAGCGCCTTCGCGACTGGTACGCACTCCATTTCCCCGAGCTCTCGCGGATGGTGGAGGCGGCCCGGTTCGCCGATCTCGTGGCCGAGCGGGGGCACCGGGACAAGATGCCTGTCGACGCCGTGGATTCCGTGGGTGCGGAGATCGAGGCGAAGGACCTGCAAGCCGTCCAGGATCTCGCGACCAGCCTCCAGGCCCTCCAGCGGGAACGGGCGAGTCTGGAAGCATACGTGAAGACGCGGATGCGAGAGCTCGCCCCCAACGTGGCCCACCTGGCGGGCCCGCTCGTAGGCGCACGACTCATCGCCTTGACCGGCGGACTCGATGAGCTCGCGCGGAAACCATCCAGCACGATCCAGCTCCTCGGCGCCGAGAAGGCCTTGTTTCGGCACCTTCGGAAGGGTTCGAAGCCCCCGAAACACGGGGTTCTCTTTCAGCATCCCTGGGTCCACGATGCCCCCCCCTGGCAGCGGGGCCCCATCGCCCGT
>JAJISK010000070.1 GCA_022848785.1 Thermoplasmatota archaeon | reverse complement strand
CAATGACCAGAATAATGATATCGGTCACCTGTGCCCCCCTTGCCCTCATAGCCGTAAATGCCTCATGTCCGGGGGTATCAAGGAAGACGATATCCCCGCCTTCGGTTTCGACATAATATGCCCCAATGTGCTGGGTAATGGCTCCCGGCTCCCGCGCCGCGACCCGGGTCCCGCGAATCCGGTCGAGGATCGTGGTCTTCCCGTGGTCCACATGGCCGAGAACGCTCACGATAGGTTGGCGAATCATCGGACGGGCCCAAAATTCGGCCCGCGATTATATGTAGTTTCGTCCCACGCCCGGTCAGGATCCCCGGAGCCAGTGCTCATCGACCCTCGTGTAGGATAGGATCTCCTCCTCTGGGAAGAAGAGGCCAATCTCACGCCTGGCGCTCGCCTCGCTGTCGGCGCCGTGGACCAGATTCCGCGAGATGTCCACCCCGAAGTCCCCGCGAATCGTGCCTGGTGCCGCGTCGGCAGGATCGGTGGCCCCAATGGTCCCGCGGGCCACCTCAACCGCCCGGGGTGCCTCCCAGACCATGGCAACGACGGGGCCCGAGGTTACGTAGGCGACGAGCGATCGGAAGAATTCCTTCCCGCGATGCTCGGCGTAGTAGCTCTCCGCGAGATCCTCTGACACGTGCCGCATCTGTATGCCCACGAGCTTGAGGCCCCGCTCCTCGAAACGACGGATGATGGCCCCGACGAGTCCTCGCTGGACGCCGTCGGGCTTGATGAGTACGAAGGTCCGCGATCCCATCAGCGACTCGTCTCCTGGAGATGGGCCAGAATCTTCTTCACCGAAGCGGGACCGAGGCCCTTGATATCGGTGAGCTGCTCTTCCGTGGCCTCCTCCAACTCCGCCATCGAGGTGAATCCGGCCTCCCAGAGGGCTCCCGCGGTTGCCGGCCCGATCCCCGGGACCCTGGCGAACGCTCCCATGACACGCTCACGATCCTCCCCAGGGGTCTCCCCCACGCCCTCGGCTGTCTCGACGACGACTTCCTCACCCTCAGGGGCAACCTCTTCCGCCAGAGGCTCCTCGACGACCGCCGCCTCTTGGACGGCGACGGGTCGGGGCGTCTGCTGCCGGGCGCCCCGGACGTACCGTCGTGTCCACCGGACCTTCCGGCCGATGCGCCCCAATTTGAGCTGATTCTTCTGACACTTGCCGGAGCAGAAGAAGTGAACGTTCCCGTCCCGCCGGACGTACATCTTGCCGGTTCCCGGCTCGATGTCATTCCCACAGAACGTGCAGGTCCTCGATACGGGCATCTGTCCCTTACCTGACCGAGAGCTTCCGGGCCTCGCGCGCGGTTTCCCGGAGCATGAGAATGTCCCCGACCTGCACGACGCCCTTGACGTTCCGGGTAATGATGCGACCTTTGTCCCGTCCTTCCAGGACCCGAACCTTGACCTGAGTGGCTTCCCCCGTCATGCCTGTCCGCCCCACGACCTCGACCACGTCCGCCGGGATACTCCCATCGCCAGCCATCTCACTTCCTCAGGAGTCCTCGGGTCTCGTTCGCGAGCTCCGTGAGGAGGGGCTTTCCCTTCCCCGGGTCAACCACGCAGGCGGAGGCGGTGGACTTGCCGAGTCCCGAGGCAACGCCCAGTTCGGCCTTGCTTGGCACGTACCCGTACGGGACCTCCCGCTCTTCGCAAAGGAGGGGAAGGTGAGCCAGGATCTCTTCGGGGGCGACGTCCTCCGCCATGACGACGAACCGCGCCTCCCCCCGCTCCACCAGCTTGGTCACCTCGTTGGTGCCCTTCCGAACCTTCCCGGTGTCCCGGGAAATCTCGATGAGCTGGTAGACCTTGTCGTACAGGTCTTTCGGCGTCTCGAATCGTACGTAGATGGGCTGTCCCATGGGAAGACCTCCTTTGGTTCAGGGAACCTCAGTCATCGGGCTCTATAAGAGCGATTCCGCCTACTTCATGGACATTATAAAAGGGCTTGGGAGAGGGCCTGGCCAGGGACATCGTCAAGGGGGTTCCTCCGCGAGGGCGGAGGGGGACGGGGCCAGGGTTTCCTCGTCCTTCCGGGCCGGGATCTCCCGCAACAAGTTCAGGACCTCCGGGCGGGTGTCCCGGATCGTCGGGCGCAGCTTCCGCGCAGCCACGACATCGCGCGGCTCGACGGTGAACGTAACGACCCCCTCCTGAAAGTCCTCCGCCCGGCCGAGCTCCTCCGCGCGGGGGCCCACAGCCTGCGTCCCGCCCTGGAACACCATATTCAGCTCCGTCCCCACTAGGTTGGCGTACAGGAAGAAGCAGGTGTTCTCGATGGCACGGGCCGGGATGATCTTTTCGAAGAAGGATGTGCTCGTGGCGGGCGCCGCGGAGATGCACGCCAGGATTTCCGCCCCTTGCAGGGCGAGTCCTTTGGCTACTTCGGGAAAGAAGGCGTCGTAGCAGATGAGCAGCCCGATTCGCCCGAGGTCGCTCCGCACGACCTTCAGCTCGCTCCCACGGCGGAAGTACTGGAGCTCCTCGAAGGGGCCAAAGTTGGCCGGGTACAGCTTCCGATAGGAGATCGCCTTCCCGTCGGGGAACACAAGGATGGAGCTGTTGTATCGATGCCCCGTCTCGGCGTCCCGTTCCGGCATCCCAAACACGATGTGGGCGTCGGCCTCTTGCGCAATCCGGGCGACCTCCCTGACCGAGGGGCCATCCAGCGGCTCGGCCAGCTTGGGGAAAAGGTCCCGGGCCATGTAGCCGGAGAGGTACAGCTCACCGAAGAGGTAGAGCTGGGCTGCGTTCTTCTCGACAACCTCCGCCATCTTGCCGAGGTTCGCCGCCTTGTCGCCCACATGGGGGTCGGCCTGGACCAGGGCCGTTTTGAAGCCTGTCATACGCGTCCCTCGCGCCTCGTGATCGAAGAACCTCGTTCCCCAGGGGAACGCGAGCGCATAAACCCTTCTCGACCGGGGCGATTCGGAGTGGCCGGTCAGAGGAGACCGGAACGCTTAGATAGCGGACCCGGACGTTGTTCCGGACGATGAAGATCGACCTCGTGCTCTTTGATCCCGAGACGGCCCCGAAAGAGGAGTGGGCCAGGTATCACGCCTACCGCCGTCTGCGTCACGAGGAGACAGACCCTGACGATCCAATCATTGACGACGCCTCGTTGGAGGCCCTGTGGAAACGTCCGAACCCGATGCTTGAGGACTTCCGTTTCGCGGTCCTTGACCCCGGCAAGCCAGAAGCCCAGATTGGCCACATCGAGTTCAGTGTGTTCAAGGAGGACGGCCCCAGCTACAAGGGGAACGAGCACGTGGCTCAGGCCAACATCGCCTTGCTGGAGCCGTATCGGCAGAAGGGCCTCAG
>JAJISK010000007.1 GCA_022848785.1 Thermoplasmatota archaeon | reverse complement strand
ATTACGATGACCCGGGCGCCCCGGAGGCGCGCCTCCGTCAGCCAGTGGCCGTCCGGCATCTTGGTGGCGATCCAGTTCATCCCCCAGGTGGTGATGAGGTCGGAGTGCTCGGCTGTGTAGAGGTCGAAGTCGGACGTCTTGGTGCCCGTGACCATGGGGTGACCCGGCGGAAGGTCGGTGTGCCAGGCGTAGGAGTCCCAGGTCCGGGCCCCGTGGGCCTCCGCGGGCGTGACGTTGCGGATCCAGGCGTCCAGAAGGGCCGTGCCGTTGGCGAACCTCTCCAGGCCTGTGAAACGGAGGGTGCTCAGCCAGGCCATGCTGGCCCGGAACTTCAGCGTCCGGACACCCACCCCGTTCGCCGTCCCCACCATGGCGGGATCGTAGCCCTGGTCGGTGAGCCGCTGGATTCCTTCCGGGCCGGAGTAGGTCCGGGCGATGTCCGCCATGACCGTGGCGACCAGACCGAAGGCCTGCTCCCAGGGGACGTTCAGCCAGGACTCCTTCCCGCGGTTCTCGTAATACTGGGCCGGGGGCCGGCCGTCGAGCTGCCGCGGCATGCCGGCGTTCACCCAGTCCATAAACCCCTGGCGGACGTAGGCGCCCTTGACCCGGCGGTCCGAGTAGGCGCGCCGCACGTACGCGTGGCCGTTGGGGCAGATTCGGGGGTCCCATCGGGCGGAGGCCTTGCTGCCGTAGAGGTCGGTGGCCTGGCTGTAGCCGTAGCTGGGGTCCACGTAGCGGACGATGCCGTTCTTCACGGAGGCCCTTAGCAGACAACCGTGGGTGTCGTTCGGTGCGCAGAGGTAATGGTAGGTGAAGTCCGGCTCGTAGATGTTCCGATAGATGGCCTCCCAGTCGCGGTTTGGGTAGGTCTCCAGGGGGTTGAGAGAGGTGTCGATGAGATCCACGTAGGTCAGGTTGACCAGCTCCCGAGGGAGGTACCGCACTGCGAGGACGCTGGCGGCGGCCGTGGGGATCATGGCGAGGAACTTCCGACGCGTGATTCCGCTGCTCTTCGCGCTCTCCTCTCCCTGCATGCGGACTTCCGACCAGCCGACGCTAAATGAATCGAAAGCACGGCCTCTAATGAGGATTCAACCGAACATGTTCGGGGAGACGCTTATGCCGCTGTGCCATTCCACTGGTCGGTCTCTGAGGGCAGATCGGACAGGTCTGCGCTCAAATGGTTCTCCGGACACTCGGAGGGGGAGTCAGCGGTGAGCACGAATGACGAGGACGGGAGGAGCAGAAACGGAACGTCGACCATAGGGCCCTCGTCAGAGTGGGGATTGCACCTTTGGCGATAGGAGTCGTCGGGATGGTTGCAAGTGCCCTTGCATTCGTCTGGCTTCTCGCAGCAGGAGTGGTTTTTCTCGTCCTTGGTCTGGGCAACCGAGGTCGCACCTCGACGTTCAATTAGGAGTGCGGCGGCCAGGATTCGAACCTGGGAACTCCTACGAGACTAGGCCCTGAACCTAGCGCCGTTGACCTGGCTTGGCTACCGCCGCGTGGCCGTCGAAATCGCTAGCGTTTACTTAAGCTTCCTGACCCACGCTGGACCGACCTCGAACCAGACCGTAACCGGCGAGCAGGGTTGCGAGTACGGAAGCAATTCCCGCTCCCACGACGAACCACGCAAAGAGTACGCCACTTGTCTGGGCGATCGCCGCCACGGAGGGACTCAATCCCACTGCATGATCGAGGGAAACGTAGGCCCCCAAGAATCCGAGGACCAGAACCACCCCATACCCTGCTGATTCTCGTCGTATGCTCAGGCTGATCGCGAGCAACCAGGTGACGGCGAGGAGTCCCGGATGTCACGGCGATGACGAACTGAGTGAAGATCCCCTACCCTCCCGGGAGAAATCGTCGATCAGATGAAGGAGAACTAAGAAGGCAGCGGCGATGGAGGTAACGACCAGAGCCCACGACCAGGCTGGTTTCCTCGCCTCCAAACAGAACTCCTAGAGTCAATGAGCCCCACACGGCTCTTTAAGGATTCGATATCCACGGCTCCTGGGTGCGGCACGAGGAGTTCGGAAGGGCTTAATTAGACGGGTTCGGTCTCCTTCCCATGGCCAACTGCCCCATCTGCAAGGGCACCGAAAACGACCACGTCTTCAGTGAGCCGCGGGAGCACCGAGGGAAGCACTACCAGTACGGGGTGTACTATTGTCCCCGCTGCGGCGTGAAATTCAGCTTCTACACGCCCTTGGAGGTCCCGGAGGCCGAAGAGGAGCCGGAAGAAGAAGCGAAAGAAGCACCGGCGGAGACGCCGCCGGAGTCCTAGAATCATTTTCGATAGCAAGGACACCAGCTATAAACCCCGTCGGCGGCCAGAAGGCGGACCGTGGAGTGCGGGTCTCTCAGCGCTAGCCGGTCCCTCGCGAACCCCGCCCCCATCCTGGGGGGGATCCCATGAGCCAGGGCCCGAGTGGGGATCTGGAGAAGGTCTCCGGGATTCGGCAGGCGTTGCGCCGCCTCCTGTCTCTCTTCCGCAGAAAGAGACATCCTCCCCTGGTCTCCGAGGTAGAGGTCCAAGCTGACATCGGCGATCGTGTCGCCGCAATCAAGTTCCTGGCCGATACCCAGGGCCCATGGAAGGCCTTATTGGAGCAGGTGGAGAATGCGATCGACGAGTACCCGGAGGGATACCCGATTCGGGGCCCGATCGAGGTCCGTATCAGCAGGCGGGGAACGGGCTCCTACATCGCCATCCGCGATCGGGGCCGAGGTTTCGTTCCAGACGAGCGAGGCCTTCCGGACTTCGAGGCCGTCGTCACTCGCGTGGCGAAGTCCTTCAAGGGCCGGCTCGCCGACTACCAAGGGGCTCAGGGGGAATTTGCGGTCGGACTCTTCGGCTTCCGAACCATCGGCCAGGAGATCGCCATCGAGAGCACCACGGATTACGCAGGCTATCCGCATCGAGTGCGCGACTATCGTCTCCCGCGGAAGGGCAAGTCCTCCACAACGGTCATGACCATCGACGGGGAAACCCTCACGGCGAAGATCGCTCCGGCGGAGGTGCAGCGACGGGCGGCAGGCACGACGATTGTCATCCGGAACCTGCTGAATCCACGCATTTGGACGGCCGCGAAGGTCAAGAAGGCCATTGAGGACGAGATGTGGAACCGGCTCGTGGAGAAGGGCCTCACGATTCGGGTCTCGGATGGCCGTAAGTCCTTCGAGGTCGCTCCCAAGGCCCGCGCGTTCGACGGGGCCCTTTTCCCCGTGAAATCCATCGATACCCCCCATGGACCCATCCAGCTGGAGCTGTACGTCTTGGAGAAAGAGGACCCCAAGGCGGCCGTCCCGGTCCTCCGGGCCAAGGAGCGGGGATCGGGGGCCACCCGGGTCTACCCGAATCTCGCGGCCCTGGACGAATTCCGTTGCCCACCATGGAACCTCCGGCGCGTACAAGGATGGATCCGGTTCGACGCGGCCACCCTGTCCGGACCCACTCGTTCCGAGTTCTTCCAGGACGAGCGGTACCACGCGTTCGTCGATGCGCTCAAAGGACTCGAGGGAGAGCTGGGTCACGTGATCCAGGTGCAGGACACCCAACGTGAGCGAAAGGGCCTTCGCCGCATTCTGAAGCAGCTTCGGAGCGACCTCGAGCGGGTGTGCCGGGAGCTGCCCCACCTGGACATCTTTAGCATCGCCCGCGACCGACCCGATTCCCTCTACATCTCTCCCCCCGCCAGGACTCGAAGGGATGGGAAGGTGAAACGAGGGCCCGCCACCAAGCCCAAGGGGGCCGGGGGCCCCCCTCGCCCCCGCCGGAGGAGCCTGGTCGGGCTCCCCCCACCCACCTTCGTGGCCAACGGGTTCTCCTGGCGTTCCCGTTACATCCCTACGGAGCACCTGGTGGAGATCAACAAGGGCCACCCGGACTACGAACGGGAGAGCGTAACCCACCGGCGGTGGTATCGATATCTGCTAAAGCTCTACACGAAGGAGCTTGTCCTCCAGTGTTACCATGGCTCCGAGGCGGAGGCGAAACTCCTCGACGCCACCATCGAGGCGCAGATTCGGGCGGAGCAGGACTTGTAAGCACCTCGCCTACTTCTTCATGATCTTCATCCAGCCGCCGCTCTCGTAGACCTGGAGGCCCCGGGTCTGCAGCAGCCGCTTAAACTCATCCCACCCAATGACTTCGAGCCGGGCGTTCTCCCCCTTCGTGAATTGGACGCCGTCCGTTCCCTTCACCTTGCCGGGAGACAACCCCTTCCCCTGCGCGATCTGCATGGCCCGCTCCGCACTGATCGGTTCCATTACCATTTCGACCCTCCTTGAAGACTGGCCAGCCGGCCATGTCGCGAATGAAGGTATCTTTTCTTAAAGTTTCCCCCCTGGCGGCGGCCCTGGCCCCAAGAAAGGTTTATGAAGCGGGTCGATTGAACCGCCGTGGCGATCTTCGGCTCCTCGGGCATTCGAGGCCGCTACCCCTCCGAGGTCAACGAGACGCTCTTTCTGGAGCTGGGCGCCGCGTTGGGCTCCCTTTACGAGGCCGTTGTGGTCGGACGCGACGTCCGGGCGAGCGGGGTCCCCCTTGCCCAGGCTCTCGCGGCCGGGGCAACCTCTCGAGGGGCGGAGGTGCACGACGCGGGTCTCGTCACGACCCCCACCCTCGGCCACCTCGCCGCCCGGTTCGACTCCGGGGCCATGGTCACGGCCTCCCACAATCGCCCCGAGTACAACGGGCTAAAGCTCTGGCTTCCCTCGGGCATGGCCTTCGACGAGAACCGTCGGGCGACCTTCGAGGCGGCCATGGCCACCTCCGCCGCGCCCGTGAACTGGAAGGATGTGGGGTCCATCTACCCCCATCCCGGGGGCCTTCGGGAGCACCAGGAGAAGATCCTCTCGGCGGTGGAGTCGGCCGAGACCCACGTCGTTCTCGACTGCGGGAACGGGAGTACGAGTCTACTGACCCCCGAGCTCCTCCGAAGGCTCGGTTGTGACGTGGACTGCCTCAACTGCCAACCCGACGGCGCCTTCCCCGGACGGGGCGCGGAGCCTACGGAAGAGGCGCTCACCGATTTGAGTCGACGGGTCCGGGGCTCCGAGGCCTCTCTCGGCATCGCCCACGACGGGGACGGAGACCGCATGGTAGCCTTGGATGAGGAGGGTCGGATGGTGAAGCCCGAGAAGCTCCTCATCCTGTTCGCCCGGGCCATCGGGGCTCGGCGTGTGGTGGCGCCCGTGGATTCCTCTATGATCCTGGAAGACGTCTTGGGGAAGGATGCCGTGATTCGGAGCCGCGTGGGCGATGTCTATGTGGCCGAAACTCTCGCCCAGGAGGGGGCGGATTTGGCCGGGGAGACGTCCAGCACCTGGATCTTCCCGGACTTCGCCCTCTGCCCCGACGGCCCCTACGCCGCCGCGCGCCTCTGCGTCATGCTTCAGGACGGGCCCCTCGGAGAGCAGCTCGAGGGCCTCCCCGACTACCCCCTCCGCCGCGGGACCGTGGCGTACGACCCGGCCGACCGCGATCTCACGCCGTTGCAGGAGGCCATGGAGGCCGTGGACGCCTCGGAGGTCAACCGGCTTGACGGCTGGCGCTTCTCCTTTGACGACGCCTGGGCCATCGTCCGAGCCTCCGGCACGGAGCCTGTGATTCGATTGACCGTTGAGGCCCGAGACGAGGCAAGGACAACGGAGATATACGAAGCCCTCCGTGCGAAGGTTTCCGAGGCCGTCGCATGAAGGCCTTCCTCCTGGCCGCGGGGGAGGGGACGCGGATGCGTCCCCTGACTGCCCATCGGCCCAAACCCCTCCTCCCCGTTGCTGGGAAGCCCTTCTTGGCGCACCTTCTCGAGCGGCTCCAGACGGCCGGCATCTCGTCCTCCGTCGTCCTCCTCGGGTGGCGCGGACGCCTGCTCAAGGATCACTTTGCGGGGGGGAGCGGAGGGATGGAGCTTGCCTACGTGGAGCAGGAGCCACTAGAGGGCACCGCCTCGGCGATTGCTCTGGCCGAGGGCCACGTCGGTTCCCGCTTCCTGTGCCTGAACGGAGACGTCATCTTCGACGCGCAGGACATGCAGGCAATGCTCAAGGCCCACGGGAAGGGAAAGCGGACCGTTTTGGCGGTCGCGAAATCGGAACGGCCCGAGCTCTTCGGTACCGTCACCCTGGAGGGGGATCGGCTCGTCTCCCTCGAGGAGAAGCCGGTCAAGGCGGCCAGTCCGTGGGTCAACGCGGGAATCTACCTGTTCAACGACGAGGTCTTCGATTTCATCCGGGAGACACCTCGCTCGCCTCGAGGGGAGTATGAGATCACGGACACCCTCAAACTCCTCCTCAATGAGGGAGAAGTCGTGGCCCATCGCCTGCAAGGACCCTGGCTCGACGTGGGCTACCCGTGGGACCTCCTCAAGGCCAACGCGTTGCTCCTGGAGGGACTTGAACCTGAGGTTGCGGGTGAGGTGGAGAAGGGCGCCGTCCTGGAGGGTCCCGTTCGGGTGGAGGAAGGTGCTCGCGTCCGGTCGGGCGCGGTGATCGAGGGCCCGGTGCTCCTTGACCGCGGGAGCCACGTAGGCCCGAATTGTTACCTGCGGCCGGCGACCTACATCGGGCGCGGCGCGCGCGTGGGCAACGCCTGCGAAATCAAGAACTCCATCCTCATGGCGGACGCCCACGTCCCCCATCACAGCTACGTAGGGGACAGCATCATCGGCGAGGCGAGCAACCTGGGCTCGGGGACGAAGGTGGCCAACCTTCGCCTGGATGGCCGGCCTGTCTCGGTGACCATGGAAGGCCGTCGGATGGATACGGGCCTGCGCAAGTTGGGCGTGATTATGGGTGATCGGGTGAAGACGGGCGTGAACGTGTCCATCGACGCGGGCACCATCATCGGGGAGGAGACGGCCATCGGACCCGGGGCTTCCGTCCGCGGGAACATCGCTCCGAAGAGCCGCATCTACTGACATGCGGATCGTGCAGGTCACTCCCTACTTCCACCCGCATCTCGGCGGCGTCGAGTCCCATGTCATGAACATCAGTCAGGAGCTGGATCGCCGGGGCCACGCCCTCACCGTGGTGACCAGTTCCGACGATGGCGACGCCCGCGAGGAGTGGATCGGAGGGATACGAGTTCTCCGGTCGCAATCGCTCCTGACTCTCTTCCAGACGCCCGTCACCCCCACCATGGCCCGGGACATACGCGGCGTGGAGGCCGACTTGTACCACGCGCACACGCCCTCTCCCCTCCCGGCCTACTTCGCCGCGCGCGCGGCCGGGACGACGGGGGTTCCCCTGCTCATCACCTACCACTGCGACGCCGAGATCCGAGGCCCGTGGGGCCCCCCGGTCTTGGGGCTGTACCATCGCATCCTGGAGGCGTACACCATGGAACGGGCCGCGGGGATCATCACCACGACCCGGACCTACGCAGCTACCTCTCGGGCCGTCTGGGATCAAGACACGATGACCATCCCGAATCCCGTCGACACCGCCCGGTTTCATCCCGGCGTCCTCCCGGGGGATATCCGCGCTCGGCACGGGATCCCGGAGGACGAGTCTCTCGTCTTGTTCGTGGGACGGTTGGTCCCGCACAAGGGGACGGAGTACCTTCTTCGGGCCATGCCCGGTCTCCCGGCGCATCTCCTCTTGGTCGGAACGGGCCCCCGCGAAGCCCTCTTGCGAAAGATGGCGACCTTGCCTGCCCTCGAGGGCCGGGTTCACTTCGCCGGGCGGGTGTCCTCCCGGGAACTCCCGCGGTATTACGCCGCCTGTGACCTCTTGGTCCTCCCCTCCACCTCCCGCCTCGAGGCCTTTGGCATCGCGGCCCTGGAGGCGATGGCCAGCGGGAAGCCGGTCATCGTATCCGACGTCCCCGGGGTCCGGGAGGTGATCGAGGAAGGACGGGAGGGGCTCCGGGTCGCCCCCTTCGACGCCGAGGACATCGCTGCGAAAGTCCGGATGCTCCTCGAGGACGAGGGCCTTCGAAAGCAGATGGGACGCCGTGCGCGGGGGAAGGTGGAACGGAACTTCTCCCTCGTCTCGGTGGTGGATCGCCTGGAAACCCTCTACGAGCGGACTCACTCGACGATGGTCAAGGGATAGGCATCCCCCTGACGATCCCAGGCCCGCCAGGACGCCTCGTCGTAGGGGAGCGCGACGATGATGTGGATGTAGCCGATGCGCTGAAAGAACTCGATGTCCTGCCGGGAGGGCCGGGGGTCCGGGCTCGGATGGGAGTGGACCGATCCGACCACGGTGAAGTCGACTGGGAGGTTGTGGAGACGGAAGATGGCGTGGGACTGTCCGCCGATCGTGCCCGGGACGAGAAGGAGTTCGGAAACGACCCCTTCCTCGGCCCGGAGGATGGCCCCGAATTCCAACGGGTGGCTGTCTCGGGAGGCTTCCAGGATCATCTCGAGGGTGTCCCGGCGGATGGCCGTGACCCGGCTCACGGGCCGGGGCCCTCCATGAGCTTCTCCCGGACGCGACTGTAGAAGTCGTCGGCGAATCGGACGAAACGTGCCTTGCGCTTGGCGACCGTAAAGTCCAGCCGGGCTCTCGCCTCCAACACTTCCTCGCGTTGCCCGTCGAGAACAAGGAGGGAGGTGCCCTCCCCGGCGAGCTGGACCTGCACGTGTGCGTCGGCCGGAACCACGGTGGGCCGAAGGGTCTGTCGGAAAGGCGCCAGGGCCGTGATGACGAAGCCACGGACGCGCGGGTCGAGGATCGGGCCGCCGGCGGAGAGGGAGTAGGCGGTGGACCCCGTTGGCGTGGCGACGATGATCCCGTCCCCCTCCACCCTCGAGGCGGTCTCCCCGTCGATGGCGATCACAAAGCGCCGCACCTTGGCGAGGTTCGCCGTGTGAATGACGGCCTCGTTCGTGCAGTCGGGCCTCCTCCGGCCGTCGGCCTCGACACGGAGCTTGATACGCTCCTCGATGGTGAAATTCCCCTCCGCGAGCCGCGTCAACGCCCCTTCCACCCCGTCGAGGGACACCTCCGTCAGGAAGCCGACCCGGCTGATGTTGACCCCGAGGATCTGGAAGTCCCCCAACTGGAGCGCCCGGAGGATGGTGCCGTCACCGCCTACCGTCACCAGGAAGTCCATGCTCATGGCGTCGAGGGACGTGCCCTCCTCCCCTAAGACCGCGGCCAGGTCCTCCTCGATGAGGACGCTGTGCTCTCCACGGAGGGTCTCTACCACCGAGCGACTGGCCTCCACGGCCCTGGGGGATTCCGGATTCGCCGTGACGCCGAACCTCACAACACCACCTCCAGCAGGCTCGGATCGCTGACCGCGAAGAGATTCGATCGCTCGCGCGGGTCCAAGGGCATGTTCAGGGGATGCCCGCGGAGATCGTACACCTCGCCCCCCGCCTCGCGCACGATGAGGGACGAGGCGGCCACGTCGGTGACCCGAAGTTCCAGGTGAGGGGCCGTGGTCTCCATGTAGTAGAGGTCGGCTGAACCGGAGGCTACCAAGCACATGTCCAGAGACGCGGCCCCCAGGTTCCTGACCCTTCGGCACAGCCGGGCCAGTTCGAAAGCCTTGGGCCCGGCCCGGTCCCCGAGGTAGAGGGAGAAGAGGGAGTTCCTGGGATCGTAGGCGGACACCTTGATAGGCCGGTCATTGAGGAAGGCCCCCTTCCCCTTTTCTGCCTGGTACGTCCAATCGTTTGTGAGGTTCCTCACGAGGCCCCACTGGGCCCCCAACAGGTCACCCCTGCAGATGGCGAGGGACACGGAGTAGTCGGGGAGGTTCCCCACGGCGTTGTAGGTCCCGTCCACGGGGTCGACGACGATGGTCCATTCCGCGTCGCGGTCCCCCGCTTCCGACTCCTCGCTCACGTAGTTCAGCTTCTCTCCAGAGGCCTCGACGACCTCCCAAATCGCCTGGTCGGCGGCCCGATCGAGGACTGAAGTGGAACTTCCGTCGGGTCCGATTCCTACCTTTCGCCCCCATCCGGCGGGGTCCAACGACTGCGCGGCTCGTTCTGCGGCGTCTGCCGCTTCCACGAGGAGGTCCATCACACCCCTTCCAAGGGCCCCCATTCTAAGAACCTTGCTTTGCGTCCCCTGTCTTGCGGGACCCCTTTGCCACGCGTGGCTCCACTCGCGCCAGAGGTCCTCACTTCCTTTGATGCCCGAAGAAGGGCCTTGCGCGCCCAGGGGTTGTTCGATCCCGCCGCATCCGATTGAGGAAACCCTGGTCCGGAGACGGGCGTGTCGGGTGGCATCCCCAGCGGCCCTCTGACGTTGGCGGCGCGGGTCAAGGACTTCACGCCTTCCGTCCTGGACCGGGTCATCGCCGAAGAGGGCTCGGTGCTTCCGATCCCCACTGCGAGGCTTCGCGTCCGCAGACATCCGGGAGTGAGTCCTAACCCCGCGGCGGGCGCCGATGGCAAGGGCCGCGTGCAGAGGAATGGTTCGATATGCTTATATAGAAAGTCTAACATAGATAGCCAACCAACCATTATTGTGAGGTAAGAGCATGATTTCGGGAGGAACACCGATACTGGTTCTCAAGGAAGGCACCCGTCGCGACCGCGGCAAGGGTGCCCAGTTCAGCAACATCGCCGCGGCCAAGGCCGTAGCTGATGCGGTTCGTTCCACCCTCGGTCCCCGAGGGATGGACAAGATGCTGGTCGACAGCCTGGGTGACGTCGTGATCACCAACGATGGGGTCACGATCCTCAAGGAGATCGACATCGAGCACCCCGCCGCCAAGATGCTCGTCGAGGTGGCCAAGACCCAGGACGAAGAGTCCGGGGACGGTACCACCACCGCCGTCATCTTGGCTGGGGAGTTGCTGAAGCGCGCCGAAGATCTCATCGAACAGAACGTCCACCCCACGGTCATCGCCCAGGGGTATCGCATGGCTGCCGACACGGCGGTCGAGACCCTACGGGGCGTGGCCAAGGATGTGGACCACAAGGACACGAAGCGGCTGTCGGAGATCGCCCAGACCTCGATGATCAGCAAGAGCGCCTCGGCACACCGGGCGCACCTCGCCGACGTCGCCGTGAGGGCCGTCCGGGCCGTCGCAGAGCGGGTGGGCGACCGCTGGGAAGTAGACGACGATAACATTCAGGTCACCAAGAAGCAGGGCGGCTCCATCTCGGACACCGAGGTGGTGGATGGGATCATCGTGGACAAAGAGCGAGTCCACCCCGGCATGCCTCGACGCGTCGACAACGCGAAGATCGCCCTCGTGGACACGGCGCTCGAAGTGAAGAAGACGGAGTTCGACGCACGGATTGAGATCTCGGACCCCGCCCAGCTTCAGGCCTTCCTCCAGGAGGAGGAGAACATGCTTCGGACGATGGTGGACCAGATCAAGGCCAGCGGGGCAAACGTCCTCTTCGCCCAAAAGGGCATCGACGACCTGGCGCAGCACTTCCTGGCCAAGGAGGGTGTCTTCGCCGTTCGCCGCGTGAAGAAGTCGGACATGGAGAAGCTGGCCAAGGCCACGGGAGGCCGTGTGGTCACAAAGCTGGACGAGCTGGCCAAGGACGACCTCGGCAAGGCGAAACAGGTCTACGAGAAGAAGATCGGCGACGACACGATGTCCTTCGTCACGGGGGCCAAGAACCCCAAGGCGGTTTCCATCCTGGTCCGCGGGGGGACAGAGCACGTCGTCGATGAGGTGGAGCGATCCATCGAGGACGCCACGTCCGTCGTTGCCGGGGCTATCGAGGACGGGAAGTTCGTTACGGGTGGCGGTTCCTCCGCCATGGAGGTCTCCCTCGCCCTCCGCGAGTACGCCCCGAGCGTCGGAGGCCGGGAGCAGATGGCCATCGAGGCCTTCGCCGACGCCGTGGAGGTACTGCCTCGGACCCTCGCGGAGAACGCGGGTCTCGACCCCATTGACACCCTCATTGACCTCCGGAAGGCGCACAAGAAGGGGAAGGTCCACGCGGGTGTGAACGTCTTTACCGGAAAGATCACCGACATGCTCGCCCAGAAGGTCCTGGAGCCCATCGGGGTCGGCACCCAGGCCATCATTTCCGCCACGGATGCCTCCGTGATGATCCTCCGGATCGATGATGTCATCGCCGCCAAGACGGGCGGCGCCCCGATGCCCCCGGGAGGCGAGGGCATGGGAGGCCCCGGCGGCATGGGCGGCATGGGCGGCATGGGCGGGGAGTTCTAGGTTCCCCTACCCTCCCGGACTCCCGGGAGGCCGATGCCTTGAGTAAGCAGGCCCCGCACGCGCAGGAGGAGCAGGACCCCGAAACGACCGAGGTCGAAGCGGAGCCTGAAGGCGGCCCAGAGCCGTCTGAGGATCCGGTGAAACGCCTCGCGGACCTCCAGAACCAGATGGCCTACCTGCAGGCGGAGCTGGAAAACCAGCAGAAGCGGGCGGCCAAGGAGCGCGTCGACCTCCTCCGGTTCGCTTCCGAGGGCGTCTTGCGCCAGATCTTGCCGGTCCTGGATGAGTTTGAGCTGGCCGTGGGGGTTCTGGCAGAGCGTGGAGATGACCTCGCCGACGGCTTGCGGATGGTGTACGAGAACTTGATGAAGGTCCTGCGATCCGAGGGCCTACAGGAGATCGAGGCGGACGGCCAGCCCTTCGACCCCTACCTGCACGACGCCGTGGACTTCGTCGAAGCGGAGGACGAGGGCCGGGTCGCGGAGGTGGTCAGCCGGGGATATCGCCTGGACACGAAGATTCTCCGCCCCGCCCGCGTGGTCGTAAGCAAGAAGGAAGGTGAGTCCGATGGCTAAGATGATTGGGATTGACTTGGGAACGACGAACTCCGAGGCGGCCGTCCTGCAGGGCGGTCGACCCGTGATCATCCCCAGCGCCGAGGGGAGCTCCTACGGCGGGAAGAACTTCCCCTCCGTGGTGGCGTTTACGGAGGACGGGGAGGTCCTCGTCGGGGGGCCGGCAAAGCGCCAGGCGGTCCTCAACTCCGAAGGGACGATCATGCAGATCAAGCGAAAGATGGGGACCGATGAGAAGGTCAAGGTGCGTGGAAAGTCGTACACCCCCCAAGAGATCTCCGCGCGCATCCTGGGCAAGATCAAGGCGGATGCCGAGGCCTTCCTCGGGGAGGAGATTTCCCAGGCCGTCATCACGGTCCCGGCCTACTTCAACGACAACCAGAGGCAGGCCACCCGAGATGCGGGGACCATCGCCGGCCTCCAGGTCGAGCGCCTCATCAACGAGCCCACCGCCGCGGCCTTCGCGTACGGCCTGGATAAGGCGGAGGAGGCGAAGATCGCCGTTCTAGACCTGGGCGGCGGCACGTTTGACGTTACCCTCATGGAGATGGGCGACGGGGTCTTCGAAGTCGTCAGCACGAACGGGGACACGCGCCTCGGCGGCTTGGACATGGACAACGCCATCATCGACGCCATCTTGGAAGAGTTCGAGAAGAAGGAGAAGGTGGACCTCCGCGACGACCGGAACGCCATGCAACGCGTCCGGGACGCGGCGGAGAAGGCCAAGATCGAGCTCTCGAGCACCACGACGACCACGCTCAACCTGCCTTTCCTCGCCGAACGGGAAGGCAAGCCAGTCCACCTGGAGACGACCTTGACCCGCGCCAGGCTGGAGCGCCTCGTGGAGCCCGTGTTGGAACGCACGGTGACGCCCATCCAACGGGCCTTCAAGGACGCCAAGTGGGACTTCGGGGACGTGCAGCACGTGATTCTCGTCGGCGGGCCGACCCGGATGCCCGTCGTCCGGAACCACTTCAGCAAAGTCCTCGGACAAAAGGCCGAACGGGGCATCGACCCCATGCAGTCCGTCGCCCTCGGGGCGGCGCTGCAGGCGGGTGTCCTAGCGGGAGAGGTCAAGGACATCCTGCTGTTGGACGTGACCCCCCTCAGCCTCGGCATCGAGACGCTTGGCGGCGTCTCTACGAAGCTCATCGATCGAAACACCACCATCCCGACCAAGAAGGAGCAGATCTTCAGTACGGCGGATGACAGTCAGAACACGGTCGAGATCAACGTCCTCCAGGGAGAGCGGGCCATGGCCTCCGATAACGTCTCTCTGGGGAAGTTCATGCTGACGGGCATCCCTCCGGCCCCTCGGGGCGTCCCCCAGATCGAGGTCACCTTTGACATCGACGCCAGCGGCATCCTCCACGCGGCCGCCAAGGATCTGGGGACCGGGAAGGAGGAGAACCTCACCATCATTGCCCCTCAGCGTCTCTCCGAGGACGAGATCGACCGGATGGTCACCGACTCGGAGGCCTTCGCAGAGGAAGACCGTCGGCGCAAGGAGCTGGCCGACACCACGAACCAGGCCGACGGCCTCGTCTATGCCACGGAGAAGATGCTCAAGGAGGTGGGAGACAAGGTCGATGAGTCCACCCGCAAGGCCGTCGAGGAGAAAGTGGAAAATCTCAAGAAGGCCCTGGAGACGGACGACTTGCAAAAGCTCAAGACGGGAATCGAGGAACTCAACGCCGAGGCCCAGAAGATCGGCACCGAGGTCTACCAGAAGGCCCAGGAAGAACGGGCCCGGGAGGAGGCGAAGGAGTCCAAGGATGCCTCCGAACCGGACGTCGTCGACGCCGAGTTTGAGGACGTGGACGAGGATAATGACTAAGGGGTTCTGTTCCTTTCAGGAAGTCGTCCCACTCAGTCTCGACTCGAGTTTCCACTGAGCAAGCTTTATTGCCCTCACTCTCGATAAAACACCTCCCTATGGCGAAGCGCGATTATTACGAGGTTCTGGGCATCCCAAAGGACGCCGCAGAGCCGGCGATCAAGAAGGCCTACCGCCGCCTCGCGAAGAAATACCATCCCGATCTCAACAAGGACGAGTCCAAGGAGGCAGAGGCCAAGTTCAAGGAGCTCTCCGAGGCCTACGAGATCCTGATGGACCGCGAGAAGCGCTCCCTCTACGACCGATACGGCGACGCGGGGGCGCAGCGGGCGTTTGGGGCCCAGGGCTTCGACTGGTCCGACTTTACCCACTTCGGCGACTTGGACGACATCTTCGGGAGCAGCACCTTTCGGGATTTCTTCGGAGGCGTCGCCACCCCGCTTGGGGGAAGCCTCTTCGAAGAGTTCTTCCGCCGGTCCGGACGAGATCCCTACGGTCCCTCCCGCGGTCGGGACCTCCGCATGGACCTCGAGGTGACCCTGGAGGATGTGGCCAAGGGGGCCCAGAGGGAGATCCAAGTACCCCATGGTGTCACCTGCGAAGACTGCCGTGGGACCGGAGCGAAGGACGGCAACCTGACGGATTGTTCCGCCTGCAACGGGACCGGACAGGTCCGGGACGTGCGACGGAGCGGGTTCAGCCAGATGATCAGCATTACCCCCTGCACCCGCTGTCGTGGCGAGGGCAAGCTAGCCTCGGAGAACTGCCCGGAATGCCGCGGACGCGGAGCGGTTCAGAAGACCTCCAAGGTCTCTGTTGCCATTCCCAAGGGGACCCGCGAGGGACTGAGCCTCCGCGTTCTCGGGCAGGGGGAGGCGGGGGACCGGGGGGGACCCGCGGGAGACCTCTACCTCGTCCTCCACGTCAAGGAGCACGACCGATTCCAACGCGACGGGCGGAACGTCATTTTGGAGGCGCCGATCACCATGTCGCAGGCCGCCCTTGGGGGTGAGCTCACCGTCCCCACCCTCTTCGGGAGCGCCACCCTGAAGGTGCCTCCCGGAACCCAGACCAACACGCCCTTTCGGCTTCGGGGGAAGGGGCTCCCCGACCTGAACGGGAGTCGTCGTGGCGATCAGCTCGTCCGTGTGGTCGTCAGGACCCCGAAGAGTCTTTCGGCGGAGGAAAAGAAGCTCTTCCGACATCTGGGAGAATCCCTGGGGGAATACGCCGACTCCTACGAGGACACCTCATTCCGTGTGCGCTAGGTCGGCGCGCATCTCTTTAACCGCCTTCACAGTTGGGTCCACCATGGGAAGGGTTCTGGGGGTCCTGACCCGGGACTTTCGACTGTACCACGACCTCATTTCCTATCTGAAGGAACGGGACGTCCCTTTCCAGAGCCTCTCCTTCGACCCAGAAGTTCCCGTCGGGATTGGCGTCGTGCTGACCTCCTCCGAGGAAGCCCGGACCATCGACTTCCCGCTCATTGTGGCCGTCGACGAAGTCCCGGACGCGGTGGCCAAGGCGCAACAGTTGCTCCAAGGAAAGACGGCCTTTCGAGAGATCGTAATCGGCATCGACCCCGGCCCTCGGCCCGGGGCGGCCATCCTGGGAGATGGGGAGGTCGTCGATACGCGGACCGGCGCTTCCCCAGAAGCGGTCCTTGAGATCTGCCTCGGCGTTCTCCGCACCTACACGTGCGAGGCGTTCCAGGTCCGCATCGGTCACGGTGACCCGACCCACCGCAACCGCATCATCAACGTCCTGACGCGACACGGCCTCCGGGTCGAGATCGTAGACGAACGGGGAACGACGCGGCACGACAGGAGACGGGAGGATGCCCGCGACATCGAGGCCGCCATCGACATCGCGATGGGTCGGGGGGTTCGGGCCGAGACCTCCTATGAGATTCTCCCGACCCGAGGCGAGGTGAAGAACATTCAGCGAAGCAGCCGCCTTCGCTCCGGGGGCCGGCTGACCATCTCGCAGGGTTTGGCGGAGAAGGTCGCGCGGGGCGAGATGACCCTGACCGAGGCCATCCAGGCGTCCACCGCCGAGGCCGGCTGACATCGGTTATCAGGCACGGCTAGGTGACCCAAATCATCAAATAGCTCCGCTCGTGTTGAATAAATGGGATGCCAGATCAGATGATTTTGAAGGTTGCCGAGGCTCCTCAATCGGACGTCGGCCTGGGGCGCGCCCGGGTGGACACTCGCACTCGGATGACCCTGGGTGCCGACGTGGGGGAGATCATCGAGATCGTCGGCAAGAAGAGCACCGCCGCGAAGCTCTTCCGGACCATGCAGGAGGATGAGGGGAAGGGCATCGTCCGCGTCGATGGCCTCGTCCGGCGCAACCTGGGCGTCTCCATCGGCGATAAGGTGGAAGTCAAGAGGGCTACCGTGGACGGCGCGCAGCGGGTCACCATCGCCCCGATCATCAGCGAGGGGCACAAGGTGAGCTTCGGCCAAGGCATCGAGAACTTCGTGAAGCGGGGGCTCCTGAAGCGCCCCGTGGTGAAGGGGGACGTGGTCATCGTCCCCGGCATCGCCCTCATGGGCGGCGCGCTTCCTTTCATGGTCATCCGGACGGCCCCCCGGGGCATCGTCCAGATCTCCGAGGAGACCTTCATTGAGATGAAGGAGGAGCCGATCAAGGAGGGGGAGATTCTCACCCCCACCATCACCTACGAGGACATCGGGGGCCTCCACGAGGAGCTCCTGCGCGTCCGGGAGATGATCGAGCTCCCCCTCAAGCATCCCGAACTCTTCAACCG
>JAJISK010000069.1 GCA_022848785.1 Thermoplasmatota archaeon | reverse complement strand
TCAGGTTCGTGGCCAGGATGACCATGCCAGGGAAGTCCTCCAACCGGGTAAGGAGCACGTTAACGTCCCGGTTGGCCCACGGGGCCGCCGTCTGACCTCGCCGATGGAAGACCGCATCCGCTTCGTCGAAGAAGAGGACGGCGTCCTCGCTCCAAGCGTTTTGGAAGACCCGCTC
This sequence comes from Thermoplasmatota archaeon, assembly GCA_022848785.1. The sequence continues at coordinate 3,260 of JAJISK010000069.1, read as the reverse complement.
GATGTTCTTCTCCGTCTCCCCCACCCACATATTCTCGAGATGCGCGTAGTTCACGACCATCAGGGGCTTCCCCATGGCATGGGCCAGTGCCTCCGCCGTCATGGTTTTCCCCGTGCCGGGCGGCCCTGCAAAAAGCAGGGAGAGCCCCTTCCCCTTCCGGATCACGTCCGAGAGGCCCCACGCCTCGAAAATCAGCCACTTGTGACGGAGCTCCACCAATGCATCCTCGATGGCCTCGCGGGTGCGCTCGGTGAGAACCACGTCATCCAAGGTAATGCGGGGCTGCAGGATCTGGTAGAGCTCGGATCCCTTAGACTCGTCCTCGCCCGGCTCGAAGAGCTCCTCCTCCGCCGCCGCCTCCTCGTTCTCGTAGACGCTCACCCCAGCCCGGATGAGGCGCCGGAGGGCGGCTAGGTCCTCTCCGCTGATGTGTTCGCAGCCCTCCGAAACGCGTCCGCAGGTCGGACACTTTACGAAGAGTTCGCGGTCTTCTTCCTCCTCACCCACAATCGACACGCCTGAGTCCCCCCTCTCGACGGTCCCTTTTCACTATCCGAGCGTGCATATATAATAACGATGAGTCGACGGAAGACCGGGTTCGGAGGCCGGAAAAAAGGTTAAGAGGAGAAGCCTATGGCACGGCGAGGCTGGGACCGGGGTGGGAAGGGTGGAACGGTACTACGCGACAGAAGGAGAGGTCAAGCGGGCCTGGGACATCCTTCGATCCACGGGTGCCCTGAAGGAGGGCCACTTTCGGATTCCCCGGACCAAGTTGCATTACGAGCGCTTTTTCCAGGTTCCCCTGGCCCTGCAGAACTCACGCGATGCCAAGATCCTCTGCGTCTCCCTCGGACGGGTCCTGCGGCGGTCGGGCATCCTCTACCGACTCAAGAAGGACAAGCGATTCACGGTGATTGCCCCGATGGACGCGGGCATCCCCGTCGCCTTTTGGATGGGCGAACACCTGGACGCCGACCGGATTCTGTGGGCGAACCGCATCGAGAGTGGTTGGGGGTTTCGTCCCTTCATCGAGATCGACGAAGACGACCAGGTGATCCTCGTGGACGATGCCATCCTCACAGGGGAGACCCTCGCTTCGGTGGCAAACTACATCCGGTCGAAGGGTTCCAGCGTGGTCGCCATCGCGACCATCGTGGACCGTCGGGAGCAACGGGACGACTTCGACGGTAGCCCGTCCTACTGCCTCATCCACGAGAAGGGGGGCAGGCATCAGCCCAAGACGTGTCCCCTGTGCGAGGAGGGGGTCGAACTCGTGGAGCTGACCCCCCAGGCATAGAGCCAACCCTTAACCTCGACTGCTCGATGGGGCCGGGGCGATGATGAAGCGAGTCAGCCTGGTCACGGGGGCCTCGAGAGGGATTGGACGGGCCACTGCCATTCGTCTGGCGGAGGACGGCTACGACGTGGCCGTGAACTATCTTCGCCAGGGAGACGCGGCACGGGACGTTGTGGATCGCATCGAACAGGCCGGCCGACGAAGCCTCGCCATCCGCGCAGACGTGGCATCCCGAGACGAGGTCCGCCGCATGGTCGGCGAGGCCGCCGAGGCGTTGGGTCCCGTGTCCGTCCTCGTGAACAACGCCGGCATTTACCAACGCGTGACGGTAGACCAGATGGAGCCGGATCGCTGGGAGAGGACCCTCAGCGTCAACCTCTCCGGGGCCTTTCACACCATCCAAGCCGTCCTCCCCGCGATGCGGCAAGAGGGGTGGGGCCGGATTGTCAACGTCTCGAGCCAGCTCGGCGTGCGCGGGACGGACCACGGAGCGGACTACGCCGCCAGCAAGGCGGGGCTGCTGGGCCTGACGAAGGCCGTGGCCCTCGAAGTGGCTCGGGAGGGCATCACGGTGAACGCGGTGGCTCCGGGCACCATCGAGACCGACATCATCCGCAATTACTCGAAAGAAGAGCGCGAAATTCGGAATCGCCGCATCCCCGTCGGACGCGTCGGACTTCCGGAGGAGGTGGCCTCCATGGTCTCCTATCTCGCCTCGGAGGAAGCCCGGTACATCACGGGAGCGACCTTGCACGTCAACGGCGGTTACCTCATCGTGTAGGAACCTCCTCCAGGCGCCACTTGTCCCGGAATAGCTTGAGGTCCGCGAGGAGGGCGATGGCCTCCGTCCGAGGGAGGGCCAACAGGACCGCGGAAACGTGCTTGCAGAGGGGTCCGGCCGGGATATTCTTGAGCCAGTCCGCGCAATCGTGCTGCAGGACCCGCGCCTTCGGATCCAGGGAGACGGTGTAGTTGCTCACCGCCGCCTCGATCCGCCCCGCGTCCCGGTTCAGGTTCAGGGCCTGCACGAGGCCTTGCGCCCTCTCGAGGCGGGGTTTCGTCGTGAGGCCGGCGAGAAGGTCCGTCGGGGTGGGCGCCTCGGGCTCCCCGCCGAAGTCATCCAGTTTGGTCGTCTTCACGCGTCCATGTCGGGCCTGCAGGACGCCCTTGCGGTAGTCCCGCATCCGCCGTAGGGTCCGGCGCTGATCGGGCGTGAGGACGCCGAGCATCTCCAACACCTCCAAGGCGTTCTCCGGGGCGTAGCCGTGGAAGTGGTTGTTGAAGTAGCCGTAGACGACGTCCACGGTCTGCGATGTCTCCTCCAGCCGGGGTATCCAGGGTTCCAGCTCTTGCGGTCCATAATGGTAGTCGTACCAAGGGTCCGTCCCGTGGCCGTGCCACCGGAAGTAGGCGATGGAAGAGGTGATGTGGACCTCAGGGGGGAGCAACGGTTCGTCCACCACCGTGTACGCCACACCGAACTCCCGCAGCAAGTCGAAGGCCTCCGGGACCAGCCAACTCTCATTCCGGAACTCGATGGCGAACGGGAAATCTTGGGGAAGGGTCTCGAAGAAGGCGCGGGTACGATCCTCGAAGAAACGGAGACGGGGCGGGAGCTGAAGAAGGAGGACCCCCAGCTTGCCGGCGTCCAAGAGGGGCGTCATAAGATCGCAGTAGGCTCCGAGCTCTCGGCCAGCCCCCTCCTCGACCTTCAGGAGGCGGTCGTGGGTGACCGTCTGCGGCACCTTCGCCGCGAAGGACATCCCCTCGGGGCTCCGCGTCGTCCACCCCATCACCATCCCGGGGCTGGGTACCCGGTAGAACGTCGAGTTGATCTCCGCCGTGTCAAACACGGCGGCATAGGCCTGGAGCTTGCTCGCATTTCGTCGCTGATAGAACGGACCAATCCACTCGTCGTAGTCCCACCCGGAGGTTCCCAGGCGGATGTCGCCCATCGGCGGGA
>JAJISK010000068.1 GCA_022848785.1 Thermoplasmatota archaeon | reverse complement strand
GGCCGTTCATTCGAGGGTGAAAATCGAGGTGGCCTGCCCCACCCTAGATGCCCTCCTCGATGGGGGAATCGAGAGCGGGTGCATCACCCTCCTCTTCGGGGAGGCGGGGAGCGGGAAGACGAATCTCTGCCTGCAGCTGGCCCGCAACGTCGCACAGGCGGGCCGCAAGGTCGCCTTCATCGACACGGAGGGGGTCTCCCTCGAGCGCTTACGGCAGATCTGCGGGGACGACTTCGAGCGCGTCCTCCCGGAGGTCTTGTTCACTGCCGTCCACACCATGGCGGAGCAGGAGAAGGCGGTCATCAAGGCCGCGCAGCTCGCAGAAACCACCCCTGAGATCGGCCTCGTGGTCCTGGACAGCGCCACGACCCACTATCGGTTGCGGGGCGGCGACGCGGCGCGGGAGAAGGAGCGGCATGCCCTCGCACGACAGATCACGGCCCTGATGGCCGCGGCCCGCCGCCGGGACATCCCGATCCTCGTGACGTCCCAGGTGTACACCAAGCTCGATACGGGGGAGTTCACCCCCCTCGGGGGACACATGATGAGCCACAACGCGAAGGACATCCTCCGGTTGGAGAAGGTCGCCCCGCAGTGGCGTCTGGCGGTCATCATGAAGCACCGCCACCTGGAGGAAGGGGCCAGAGCCAAGTTTCGGTTGACGGATCGTGGCCTGGAGTCCTGAGGTTCACCACTTCCGGCCTAGCATGAACGCCACCGCCGCCGACAGGTTGGCGTGAAGCCGCCCTGGGAGCTGCTTGAGGACGCCTTCCGCCGCGGCCTGCATTTCCTGGCCCACGGCACGGGCGGCGTCCACCGCCTCGTATTTCTCGAAGAGCTCCATGACCCAGGCCACCTCCTTCGACGTCGCCTTCTCGCGCGGGGCGTCGAGTATGCGAAATAGTTCCCTGGCCTCGGCCGGCGTGGCCGCTCCTGCCGTGTGGACCACCAGGAGGGAACGCTTGCCTTCGCGGATGTCCGATCCCGGCTCCCCTCGGCCCTTGCCCGCGGTGAGATCGAGAATGTCGTCTGCAATCTGGAACACGGGGCCGATTTGGTCCCCGAGGGAGGCGAGGGTGTCGATCACATCGGACCCGGCATCCGCAATCTCGGCTCCCCCGATGAGGGGGGCCGCGAGATACCTCCCCGTCTTTGCCCGGACAATCTCGAGATAACCGTCCACCGTCAGTTCGCGATTCCGCCGGGCCTCGAGGTCGAGGGCTTGGCCTTCCCCCGTCCTCTTCACGGTTCGAGAGACGATGTCCACGAGCCGAAGGACCTTGGACGCGGGTACCCCGCGCTCCCGGGACGCATGGACGAGATCGTAGGTCTGGGCGAACATGTAGTCGCCGATATTGATTGCGTGTTCGATGCCGTAGCGGACCCAGACCGTGTCCCGACCACGGCGGAGCCGGTCCCCATCTTCGATGTCGTCATGAACGAGCATGAAGTTGTGGAGCATCTCGGACGCAAGGGCAAAGGGCAGGGCCCGGTCCGGATCGCCACCGAGGCTCTCGCACGTCAACAGGCAGAGCACGGGCCGGAGGCGCTTGCCCCGCCGCTTCCGTTCCGGGACGTCGAGACCCAGGGCGTACCGGACCCCCTCGTGGAGGGGGGGAATCCCCTCCGCGGGAGGGAGCCAAGCCTGCAGCTCGTCATCGACCGCGGCCGATTTTTCATGGAGGTACGCCTCGAACGCGGGCTGGTCCACCGGCTATCCCTCCCGGAGGCCGAGGGAAGCCGCCCACTCCCGCGTCGGGCCGGTGAAAATCGTGCGCGTCTCCGCCAGCTCGGCCAGACTGCCGCACCCGGTCAGGAGGTGAACCGCCTTGATCTCCGCGACCACCTCCTCGAGGGCCTGCACCACGGCCTCCGCTGACTCGCTGGCGGCCCGAAGCATCTGGGAGGCCATGCCCCCCGCCTGGCCGCCGAGGGCAAGGGCTCGGGCCACGTCCAGGCCGTTCCGGAGACCCCCCGTGGCGATGAGGGGGAGGCCCACATCGGCCAGGAGGAGCGAGATGGGCGAGGGGATGCCCCATTCCCAGAAAGTCTGACCAAGTCGCTCCTTCTGTCGCATGCCCTCCTTCTTGGCCCGGTAGTACTCCACGGCGGAGAAGCTCGTGCCCCCGAGTCCTCCTATATCGATGCCCCGCACCCCCGCTTCCTTGAGGCGTAGGGCGACGTCCCGCGAAATGCCGGCACCGGTCTCTTTCCCCAGGACCGGGACCTCGGCGGCAATGGCGCCGAGGGCCTGCAAGACCCCCCGGGACCGCTGATCTCCCTCCGGCTGGACAATCTCCTGGGTGTAGTTCAGGTGAATCGCCAAGATGTCCCCTTGGACCATCTCCAACGCGCGCTTCGCATCCTCGACCCCCAGGGGGTCCCTCCCAGCCTGGGGCACGAGCTGCGGGGCCCCGATGTTGGCAATCACCAGGGGAACGTCGTATTCCCTCACCACGGTCCAGGAATCCTCCGGAGCCTGACCCTGCAGAACGGGGCGTTGACTCCCGACCCCCATGGCGACGCCCACCTCGGCGGCGCCGTGGGCCAGATTCGCGTTGATCTGGACGGCGTCCTTGAATCCCCCGGTCATGGAGGAGATGACGACGGGGGCGGCGAGGCGTTTGCCGAAGAGATCCGTTCGAAGGTCCACTTCGTCCAGGTCCACCTCGGGAATCGCGTTGTGCAGAAACTGCACGTCGTCCCAGTAGTTGTGCCGAGGCCGGACCTCCTTATCGAGGACGATGTCCATGTGCTCCCGCTTCCGTTCCGTCATCAGGACCACCGGACCTCCGTGGCCGGGACGCGTTGCCCTTCGAGTACGGCCCGCACCCGGCCCGGGACGAGGCCACTCACCAGGAGGCAGCGCGACCCGTCTCGGGCGATGTCCAGCATGCACTGGACCTTGGCGCGCATCCCCCCCGTCACATCCTCCGCGGGTTCTCTCCAGGCCAGGTCGGGCACCTCGCCTCGGATCACCTCCAGGACACCCCCCTCGGGGCCGACGATCCCCTCCACGTCCGCGACGAAGAGGGCCAGATTCGGTCGCAGGGCGCGAGCGAGGTGAACCATCAGGTCGTCCCCGGAGCAGATGGCGGCCCCCTGATCCGTGTCCAGGGCGACGTCGCCGAAGGTCACCGGGACCAGGCCCGCCTCGAGGACTTCTCGGAAGGGATCCACCGAGAGCGACTCGAGCTCACCCCCCCGCATCCGAACCAGGGGAGCGGGGGGGAGGGACACAGCTGGCAGACCGGAGGCATGGAGGGCGTCCAGAACCTGGCCATTCAGGTCGCGCATCCGTCGCTGGACTTCGGCGAATCCCATGAGGCCGTCGTCCCCGCGGAGACCGCGGTGGAGGCCGTATGCGAGGGCCAGAGGATGTCCGAAACTCCCTCCTCCGTGGACCAGGCAGAGGTCCCCCTGGAAGGGGGATAGCTCGGCGGCCAGCGCCTCCGAGACCTTCCGGCGGACGCGGGGCAGGGAGCCCTTGATGGTGAGAGCGCTGC
>JAJISK010000067.1:1587-3583 GCA_022848785.1 Thermoplasmatota archaeon | reverse complement strand
GCGGACCCCCACCCCCGAGCCCACCGAGGCCGATCCGACGACCGCGTTCGAAGAGGTGCCGAAGGGGTAGATCCCGTGGTCGATGTCGAGGTGGGTTCCCTGCGCTGCCTCGAAGAGGATCTTCTTTCCCTGCTTCAACGCATGGTCGAGGAGGAGGGAGGTGTCGGCCACGTACGCCCGAAGCCGATTCCCCCAGTCGCGCCCCGTTTCGAAGAGTGCCTCCTTCGAGAGGTCGGCCTCGCCCCCATAGGCCTCGATCATCCTCTGCTTCATGGGGACCGCGGTGGCGAGGCGCCCCCGCAGGGCCTCCTCGTCGAGCAGGTCCCCGACACGGACGCCGATCCGCGCGGCCTTGTCCTCGAAGGTCGGGCCGATGCCCCGCATGGTGGTGCCCGCCTTCAGACCCCCCTTGAGCTCCTCCTCCAGCTCGTCCAGGGTCCTGTGGTAGGGCATCACGACATGCGCCCGCTCGCTGACGCGCAGGTTGGTCACCGGATGGCCCCGCTCCTTCAGCTCCTCCATCTCGGCCAGGAGGACCTCGGGATCGACCACCACGCCGTTGCCCACCACGTTCAATGTCTCGGGGCGGAGGATGCCGCTGGGAATCAGGTGAAACCGGAAGACTTCCGCTCCCGTCATGACGGTGTGGCCCGCGTTGGACCCGCCGTTGAACCGGACCACCACGTCCGCGTTCCGGGCGCAGAAGTCGACGATCTTGCCTTTTCCCTCGTCTCCCCACTGGGTCCCGACCACCACGGTTCCGGGCATGGCAACGCGCGAATGGGCGTGGGGCTAAAAGCACCTGCGGTCCGGCGGGAAGGGACAAAAATAGAGTGGCTGCCAGGCGGCACGCCGAGCGAAGGCCAGACGGCGTTGAAGGGGGTCGGTGTCCCATGCCGGGGGGTCCGACCCTGGGCGCGCCCACCAATCGAGTTTTTCCTGGAAAACCCCTCGATGGCTTTTTATAGCGCAGCTCAGCTTTTCGCCCCCTGCTATCCTGACTGGCTGTGTGAGGGGGTCCTGAACTGGTAGAGCCTGCGCGCATCAAGACCCGTGTCACGGGGTTGGACGAGAGGCTCGAAGGGGGCATTCCGAGCGGGTTCCTGGTCCTCGTGGCCGGTCCTCCGGGCAGTCTGAAGTCCAGCTTCGCCTACCGGATCCTGTACTACGAAGCGCTCGAGCGCGAGGCCAAGGGGCTCTACGTCTCGCTCGAACAGAGCCGCGAGAGCCTGCAGAACCAGGCCCAGAGCCTCGGCCTCCAGCCAGAGAAGGCGGACGCCCTCCGGATCCTCGACCTGCGGCAGCTCCGACGGGAGCTGCGGGAAACCCAAGGCTCCCGAGACTGGTTCGCCGGGCTCGCCGCGCAGCTCGCTCGATACAAGGAGGAGATGGGCATTGAGTTGCTCGCCCTCGACTCCCTGAATGCCCTGTACGCCTTGACGGACGTTCAGGAACCCCGGCGCGAGCTCTTCGACTTCTTCGAGGACATTCGGGCGCTCGAGGCGACGACGTTCCTCATCGGGGAGACCCCTCGCGACGGAAGTTTCGGTCCCTTCCACGTCGTGGAGTTCCTGGCGGACGGCATCGTCCACCTCCAGATGAAGGAGGTCGAGGTGGGCCTCACGCGCAGCGTGCGGCGCTACATCGCCCTGGTCAAGCTACGGGGGGTGAAACACGACCTCGACTACCACCCGCTCATCGTGGACAGGGATCAGTTCGAGATCGTGGGGGAGTAGGGGGGCGGGGCGGGGCCTCCCTTGGTGAATCCCTTCCTCTTTCTCTCCCTGGGCGCCCTCATTGCCAACAGCGTTCTCGTCGTCTACATCCTCTGGAAGGGCCCGCGGGGCCACACGACCACGGTGTTCGTTCTTCTGCTCGTCGTCTTCACGACGTGGTCCCTGACCGAAGTCCTCCTTCGGGCCTTCCCCGCGTGGCCCCACGACCAGCAGTTTCTCCTCGTCCGTCTCGGAGAGACGGCGGTCTCGTTCATCCCGGG
>JAJISK010000067.1:0-1466 GCA_022848785.1 Thermoplasmatota archaeon | reverse complement strand
ATCGTCATCGCCGACGTGGTGCCCGGGCCCATGGGTCCCTCGGCGCTTCCCGGGGCCTTCTACATCCCCGTCGCGAGCCTGTACGTGTTCATCATCCTGGCCGGCTGGATCTATCTCGGCCGTTCGTACCTGCAGGAGACGGATCGGCGGGAGGTCCGCCGCTACCTCTTCCTCATTGCGGGGTTCGGGATCGGTGTGCTTGGGGGGACGCTCACGGAGATTTTTGGCCCCTTCATCTTCCCCATGCCGACCCGGCTCGGCCTCGGGACCACCTACACCACCATCTTCTCGGCGCTCGTGGCCTTCGCCATCTTCCGCTACGGGTTCCTGGCCATCGAACCGGCGATGGAGACCCGGTCGGCGGAACGGGGCTTCGCGTGGACCCGTGGACGCAACTACCTCGTTCTGGAAACCTCGCGGGAGACGAGCTTTCAGGCGTTTCGGGGGTTGGCCCAGGAGGTGCCGGGCCTCTGTGTCACGGCCTTCCCGCCGCGGCTCCTCTCGGGGACCTACGCCCTACACAAGACCCCCTTCTTGTGGCTCTCCTCGCAGCAGGGGCAGCTCTCTCTAAAGCCCAGCCACCTCGAGGTGGACGTGCTCCAGACCCTCCTCCGTTTCATGCGCGACAACCGACGCGCGGCGATCCTGCTGGACGACCTGGAGTACCTGGCCCAGGTCAACGGATTCTCGGCCGTCATGCGGACCCTCTCCCGGACCGCCTCGGCCGCCAGCAAGTACGATTGCACGCTCCTCGCCAGCCTGAATCCTTCCTCCCTGGACGGCGCGCAGGTCTCCACCCTGCAGGGTCTCTTCGACGAGGTCCAGGTGGGGGAGGACGCCCGGAACGGGGCCAGCCCGTCCTGGAATGCCCCGGGATGCCTGTTGTGGGAGGGCAATCGGGAGGCCTGTTTGCGCGCCCTGGCGCAGAACGGATCGGCCCGGAAGACCGTCGTCTCGACGCTCTTCCCCGCAAAGCTCCGTGCGACCTACGGGTTCGATGACGCCGACTTCCTGTGGCTCGCACCCGAGCATCACGAGGACTTTCCCACGTACGATCCGACCCGACTCACCTTGGAGGTCCTTCGGGATGTGGTCCGGTCCCTGAGCGAGGATTCCCTCGTGTACATCGGGGAGCTCGAGGTCCTCATTGGAGAGGCGGGCTTCTTGCGCCGCACTCACCGTGAACGGAACCGGCTGGTGCGTGAGAGGACGGCCCACATCAACCGGATCAAGGGCCTGCTGTTCGGTCAAGGCATTCGCGGGATCAATGTCAAATCACGCTACAAGAGCTTGACGCCGGCGGACCTGGTCACGGGCGATGGCCGGCACCTGCCGGAGCGTCTCGCCCGCGAGATCGCGCGGGAGATCGAGAGGCTGGCCCTGGTGCAGGCGCAGCTCGCCGAGGTCGAACGTGAGCGCGACCTGGCGCCAACACCCTGTGAAGCCACGGAGCGCAAGCGCCACCA
>JAJISK010000066.1 GCA_022848785.1 Thermoplasmatota archaeon | reverse complement strand
GGGAGCTCATGGACATCCTCTGTTGCCCCGTCTGCAAGGGGGATCTCGAGCTCGTGGTCGCGCGGGAGGAGGACGAGATTCTCGAGGGCGGCCTCACCTGCCATCACTGCGACTTCACCTACGAGATCGAGGACGGCATCCCGAACCTGCTGCCGCCGGAACTCAGGTGAAGCGTGCCTGCGCCTCGACGACTTCCTTGGAATCACGGGCCGCCGCGTACCGTGCAAGGGGCTCCTCGTTGAGGGCCAGGAACGTGGGCCCCCACTTGAATTTCGAGACCAGGGTCTCCGCCTGGGCCGCCTCTCCTAGAATGAAGAGGGCCGCCGCGAGCGCCTCCACGCTCGAGAGACGGGTGGGCTTCCCGTAGTTGACGGGGTTGGCCGCGACCAGGTAGGGAAGCAGACGCGAACGCGCTTGCGGCACGTCCGGGAACGGACCGGCCTTCCATGAGGTGTCAATCACGCCCAGCCCCCCCCGGCGGGCGGTCGGCGCGTCCGCCTGCGAGAGGGCGACCTCCGATCGGGGGGTGAGCAGCACGGCCCCGCGCGGAATCTCCCTCCGCCGTTTCACCGTCCGCAGCATATCCAGGCGCGCCAGCTTCTTGGCCGTGCAGCGCTTCGGGTCGCACCGTCCCAGGTCGAGGGCAAACAGGCGCACCATGGGCCGCTCGGATACACGGCGCAAGGCATAAGGCGTTCTCCTCGATAGGCAGGAGGCCACCGTGATGACACGTACCTTTGCTGATCGGGATGTGTGATGGGCGGACTGAGTGGCCTCCTCCCTTGACGCCGCCACCACGGCGCCTGGATGCCGTAATCCACGGAACGTGAGCCTGTAGGCTCGCGAAATCGAAAAAGGGAAAAGGGGGAGTTGGAGAACCCTGCAGGGTTACTGCAGCGTTCCCGATGCCAGAACGCCATTGACGTCAGTCAGCTGGTAGGTCGAGCCTGCGGGGTAGCCCGCCGGGAAGTCTCCCACGGTAAGCAGGATCTTGTCTCCAGCTGCGATGGTGCTTCCGGTCGTGATCGGCGAGTACTGATCGCGCGGCGCGCTGAGAGCGTTCAGCGCGGTAGCACCGAGCAGAGTCACCCCGTCCGCGTCAGCGATCGACAACGAGACCGTGAGGTTGGCCTTCCCTGCGGGAACGTCCGCAAAGGTCAGCACCCAGTTCGCCCCGCTGTTGCTCTGGCTTACGGAGACACCAATGGCGCTAGGCGTCGCTCCAGGACCGGCGACCAACCCGGATACCATCACATACAAGACGGCAGCCAGGACGACGGTGATCGCGACCATGAGGATGGTTGCGATGACCGGCGATACGGCCTTCCGATCCTTTCGGATCGCCCCAATTGTTCTCAAGTTTTGTCCTCCTGCAGGTTTCCCTACAGGCGTGGAAGGTCCGACAGTTGGGGCATAAAGGCTTCCTTGCCAGAATCACTCGTGGTTCTCAAGGCCCTTCGAAACGGACCACGTCGTCGGCCACGAGGTGGAGGATGTTGGCGATCTCCTCGGAGGCGTACTCCTCCATGGAGAAGATGAAGGTGTAGGCGCCTCGCGCTCGCAGATGGTTCGTGAGCATGTGGAGGAACTCCGAGAGGACCCGGGGGCTGTTGTGGATGGCGAGGGAGTTGATGGAGTCGAGAACGACGACGGCCTCCGCACCCCCCAGCTTCCGCAGCAGGAACTCCACCTTCAGAAGGACCGTCTCCAGCATGGTGGGGCTCTCGACGTACACCGCACGGTCGTCCCGCTCGCCTGCGCCCATGGTCATTCGGGAGACGCAGTCCACGAAACGGGTGCGCGTGAGGTCCACCTCGAGGGTGGTGAGGGCCTCGATGATGGATTTGGAAGGGATCGTGGCCGTGACATAAACGGCATCGAGCTTCTTTTGCGGGGCGAAGACGTCCAAGATCCCCCGCACGGCATCGAAGTAGTGCTCCGCCGTCATTTCCAGGGCGATGGTCGAGGCGGGAGGGATCTCCAGGAGCTTCTGCACCCCGGTGGCCGGGGCTTCCATCTAAGCGCCTCCCTTGAGGAGGGGCGCCAGAAGGACGCCCACCGACGTCAGGTCCAGGACGTACTTGGCCCGGGAGTGCGTCGTGCCGCGCATCTTCACCACCTGCAGCGTCCGCAGCAGGTCCCCCTGCCGCTCCAGATTGCCCAGCAGGATGACGCCGTCCACCACCGCCTCCTCCACCCCGTAGGGTGAGTACCGGTCCTCCCCCGCGGGGACCTCGGCAATGAGCAGGGCCGTGCATTCCTCCTGGGCGAGTGCGTGACTCAGGCCCCGGATGAATTCCCGGATGAGGTCGGCCGTGAGCAGGCGCGCGCAGATTGAGGTAATGGAGTCGATGACGAGGCGCTTCGCGCCGTGGGACTTCACCGTCTCCACGATGGCCTTCATCAGGGCCTCGGACCCCTTCTGATCGATTTCCGGCCCCTCGGTCTTGGCCTTCTTGTAGAGATCATGGAGGTCGATGAGGAGAATCAGCTTCTTCTCCAGCATCTGGGGGTCGTAGAAGTCATACGGCATCATGTTCTCCGCGAGCTTCTCCGGAGGCTCCGTGGCCGCGACGAGGATCCCCGTCTCGCCCTCTTCCGCCCCGTGAAGGAGGAACTCGAGGCCCATGGAGGTCTTCCCCGTCCCGCAGCTGCCGGTCACCAGGATGGTGTTGTTTCGGGGCAGCCCCCCGTTTAGGATGTTGTCTAGGCCATCGATGCCCGTAAGACACCTGTCTCGCCCGGCCGCGCTCTCCGAGCTGCCCACGGACCGTCTTGGGGAACGGTTGTTTATCAGCCTTTTCGCCTCGCTATCAACTCCGATTCTGAGGCAGGGGTGGGCGGCTGGCGAAGCAAGCCTTTAACCCCGCCCTGAGTATGGAAAGGCATGCTCACCGAGCCCGTCCTTCAGGTGGCCCTGGACTTCATGCACCTGAAGCGGGCCCTTCAGGCCGCCAAGGAAGCGGTGGAGGGCGGGGCCGACTGGATCGAGGCCGGTACCCCCCTCATCAAGAGCGAGGGCGTGGAGGCCGTGCGAGCCCTCAAGCGAGCCTTCCCGGACCGGGTCATCGTAGCGGACCTGAAGATCATGGACACGGGCGCCTACGAGGTCGAGATCGCCGCCAAGGCCGGAGCCGAGGTCATTTCGGTCATGGTCGTCACCGACGACGCCACCGTCCTGGAGGCGGTGAAGGCGGCTCGCCGGTACGGAGCCAAGGTCATGGGCGACCTCATGGCGGTGGAGGAGAAGGCGAAACGGGCCCGGGAGGTCGAGGCACTCGGCGTCGACTACCTTTGCCACCACGTGAGCATCGACGAGCAGATGATCGCCCGGACCCCGCTGGAAGAGCTGAAGGCCCTCTCGGAGGCCGTCCGCATTCCCATCGCCGTGGCCGGTGGGCTAAACACCGAGACGGTCCCGCAGGCCCTCGAAGCCGGCGCCTCCATCGTGATCGTGGGGGGCGCCATCATCAAGGATCCCAAGGTCGCCCAGGCGACGGCGAACATCAAGCGGGCCATCCGGGAACGGAAGGCCCTCCGGACGAAACTGTACAAGAAGTACGGGCAGGAGGATCTCTACGCGGCGTTTGCCCAGGTGTCCACCTCCAACATCGCCGACGCCATGCAGAAGCGGGGCCCCATGGCGGACATCCTGCCTCGCGTCAATCGGGGCACCCACATGGTCGGGCGTGCGTTGACCGTCAAAACAGCCGATGGCGATTGGGCCAAGCCGGTG
>JAJISK010000065.1 GCA_022848785.1 Thermoplasmatota archaeon | reverse complement strand
TTGCTCTTGGACGAACCAGCCGCCGGAATGAATGAGGTCGAAACCGACGATCTTCTGGAGAGAATCCGGGAGATCCGGGCTATGGGAAAAACCGTCCTTTTGATCGAGCACGACATGGACGTGGTGATGCGGCACTCCGATACCGTCATCGCCATGCACCAGGGCAAGGTCTTCGCCGAGGGAACCCCCACGGAAATCAGGGGGAACGAGGAGGTCATCGAGACCTACCTGGGGACCTGAAGTGCCCCGAATTGTCCAGGTGGAGGAACTGCACTCCGGGTACGGAGAGGTGGATATCCTCCACGGGGTCTCCGTCCACCTCAACGAGGGGGAGATCGTGACCCTCATCGGTCCCAACGGGGCCGGGAAGTCCACCCTCATCAAGACGATTTTCGGGCTCTTGACACCCACCCAAGGGCGCGTCCTCTACGACGGCGCCGACATCACCGGGACCCCCCCTGAGGCCGTGGTACGGATGGGCCTGAGCTACATGCCGCAGGTGGAGAATATCTTTCCCCATCTCACCGTGAAGGAAAACCTGGAGATGGGGGGCATCATCCACGGCCGGGTGGACCTGCGTCCTCGGATTGGGCGGGTCTTTGACATCTTCCCCAACCTGCAAGGGAAGGAGGGGATGAAAGCGGGCAACCTCAGCGGCGGAGAGCAGCACATGGTGGCCCTGGGGAAGACCCTCATGCAGGATCCGCGGGTGCTCCTCGTGGATGAACCCTCCGTGGGGCTGGCGCCTCAGATGGTCGACACGATTCTCGAGAAGATTCAGGCGATCAACCGAGAAGGCACGACCGTGCTCATGGTCGAGCAGAACGCGCGCAAGGCCCTCAAGATCTCCAATCGAGGTTACGTCCTGGAAATGGGGCAGACCCGGTTCGATGGAAGCGCAGCGGATCTCCTGAACAACCCCCAAGTGGGGCGTTTGTTCCTGGGAGGGTAACGCCGTCCTAGTCCCGAGCCGCCAGCTGGTAACTGGGTAGGATGAAGAGGTCTGCGGGGAGCGCTGGTGAGCTACTCACCATCAAGGGTGGGCTGGCCAGAATCTCCTGTTCAGTAATGTTCTTCACGTGCCCGAACGTGAGGTCCGGCTTTATCACCCAGACCTCGTAGTCGCCCGTGACGTCCCCGAGGTCGTCGAAGTCGGCGAAACCGGAAGCGCCTTGGTAGTTGATGTCCGTGCCGGCGGCGATTAGATCCTTGGCCTTCTGCCACTCGTTGACGGTCACGACGGTCCCGGGTGGGGCGGCGATTGCCTGGAGGTTGTCCCGGATGACCTCGGGCCGGGCGGAACCCCCCTTCTCCATGGCGAGGGCTATGAGGAAGATCGCATCGTAGGTGTGTGGTTCGAACAGGACGACATCGACCGCCGTGTCCGCCTTATAGAGGGCGCTGAAGACATCGAAGTTGTCCGCTGCCCCCGACGCGGTCGTGGGAGCCGTCCCCTCCATCCCGCTGACGTCAATATTCAGGAGGTTGAGAGTGTCCAAGAACGCCTGGGCGAAGGTCCCTTCCGACCAGAACCAGGCGGGATCTCTCCACTGGTCGTTGGCCCACCAGTTCTTCATGATAATCTCTCCTTCCCCTGGGAATGCCACCCAGTAGATGGCTTCCGGATCGGAGTTAAAGATCTGGGTGAGCTCTGAGGTGTAGGACGTCGCATCTGGGTTGTAGTCGACCCGCGCGGTGATCGTCCCGCCCAGTTCCACGAACTTCTCCGCGAATACGGAGGCAAGGCCCGTTCCGTAGGGGTCGGCCCTGGCCAGGATGGCCATGTCTCTCCAGCCCCTGTCATTGAAGGCGTAAATGGCCCCCGCCGCCCCCTGGAGAATGTCCGTGGGCGCGGTCCGGAAGAAATACCGGTCCTGCAGCTCCAAATCCGCATTGAACGCGGTGAAGGCGGGTGACGTGGAAGCCGGCGAGATCATGATGATCCGCCCTGGGGTGGTTACTCCCTCGTTGATGGGCGTGGACACGCGGGAGGCGGCGGCGCCAACGATGGCAACCGCGCCATCCAAGTCGATGAGTTTCCTCGCCGCAAGGACCCCGGCTGAAGCTTGAGTCTGTGAGTCCTCTTGGATGAGCCTGATGTCCTTCCCCCCAAGAACCCCTCCGTTGTCATTGATGTGGCTTACGGCCAGGTTGGCAGCCCTCGCCATCCCCGGGCCGAAGACGGCCAGCTGCCCGGTGATGGGCAGAATGGTCCCGATGACCGGTTCCCGCTCCCCAGGGAACAGAAGAGGCGCAGCGAAGATCGCGGCGACGACGACCACGGCGGCGACGATCACTACGGCGACGGCAATCCAAGGCCCCCGTCCTGAGGATCGGGGTGCAGGTGTATCTTCTTCCACAATATAACCTCCTTCCCTGCGTAGACCATGAAAAGGGCGTTCTTAAACGTTTCGTCGGGACCCCGGTGACTGGCAAAGACGGCGGCGAAGGGTTTGAACGTGTGGTTAAGTAGCGCCCGACCCTCTAAGGAGTGCACGCCGGGCAAGCTCACCCGGGTCTGATGCTTGATGGAGAGGAGAGGCGAAGAGGGCGTTCCGCGGCCGGCCGGGGGCGTGCCTCGACGGGACTTCCTGAAGTACGCCCTGGCCGCAGGGGGCATGGCGCTGGGCGGCTATCTCGGATGGACGTTTCTTCGGCCGTCTCCCCCTGCCCCCTCGGGCTGCGCGCACACGCGGGCCGAGGCCCTCGCCGTCCAAGAGGGAAACATCTCGTTCACGGGGGTCCGGAAGGACGGCATTCCCAGCATCGACGGCCCGCGGTTCGTGACGGCCGAAGAGGCTTCCTCCTTTGTGGCGGACCGCCATCCCGTGTTTGGACTGGCGACGGACGGCGTCGTCCGGGCCTACCCGCAGCGCATTCTTGTGTGGCACGAGGTCGTCAACGACCGCTTGGGGGGGGCGTCCCTCGCCATCACCTACTGTCCGCTTACCGGATCTCAGGTGGCCTACCGCCCTCCCGGGGGCGCGGGTCTCCAGACCTTCGGCGTCACGGGCCGTCTCGTCAACAGCAATCTCCTGATGTACGACCGACAGACGGATAGCAACTGGCCCCAGATCTTCGGGCATGCCATCCGAGGCCCCCTTCGAGGCGGGCGGCTCGAGGCCGTCCCCCTGACCTGGACCACCTGGGCCCGTTGGCGGTCGCGTCACCCGGAGACCGAGGTCCTCTCCACGGAGACGGGCTTCCTTCGGAACTACCAGGGGGACCCCTACGGCTCCTACGACCCCCCGCAGGGTTACTACGCCGACCACCTCGTCCGCTTCGGCGTGGCCTGTCGGGACAGCCGGTTCCACCCGAAGCAGCCCTTCGTCGCCCTCGCGGAGGGGAACGACGCGGTGGCCGTGGACCTCAATCTCCTGCGGGCGGACCAGGTGCGCAACACCATCGTCGGGGGACGGCCCGTGGCCTTCCTCCACGATGAAGGACTCGATGCCCCGCGCGCGTTCCTCGCGGTTGGCGACGCGGGCCCCCTCCATCTCGCCTGGGACGGTTCGTTCTTCGACGCGGAGACCGGCTCCCGGTGGTCCGTCGACGGGGTGGCAACCTCTGGGCCGCTCGATGGAACGCGCCTTTCGGAACTCCCTGCGATGAATGTGATGTGGTTCGCCTGGAAGGCCTTCTACCCCTGGACCCAGGTCCACGCCGCCTGACGAAGCGGGCGGACGTGGGTAGCCCGGGAAAGCGGGACCCCCGGACCTACGGTTCCCCAGCGACGCCGATTCCCGCTG
>JAJISK010000064.1 GCA_022848785.1 Thermoplasmatota archaeon | reverse complement strand
CGCTCAACACCTCTTCGGCCGCCATCAGCCTGGAGGACCGGACGCTGGGGGTCCTGAACAACCGGCTTGGCTGGTCCGTCATCAAGTGGAGCGACGACCTGGAGTTCCGGATCGACGAGGAGTTCGTCGGCCAGGCCTATGCGGCCAACTACGAGGAGGAACCGCCCGGGGGGGATCACTTGGAGAAGGAGCTCGACGACCTGCTGGACGCGATCCTCGTGGAAGAGGACACGGGCGGGCCCCAGGTTCAGCAGACCGTCGCCTACCAGGAGACCCGGGCCGTGCTGGGCAGCGACGTCCGGGAAGTCATCTCCGCGGTCCGGGAACGGAGGCATCTGATGGAGCGAAAGAGGGGGCTTCTCCGGACCATGATGGGTCCCTTCGCGATGCTGGGCACGCTGGTGGCCGTGGCCGCCTGGGCCATCCCGGCCATCGACGGGTTTCTCATCACCCAGGCGACGCTCAACACCTCCCTCGTTCTCTTGAGCACGTACGGGGGCATGGTCGCCCTCCTGTTTCTCGCGGCCGCCGGGCTCAAGGCCGTCACCCAATAGGTTCCTCTGTGAGCCTCCCGCGCACGATTAAGTAGCGGCCTCGCGTGATGGGCGGCAATGGGTTACATCGACCTGCGAAGCGACACCGTCACCCTTCCGACGCCCGCGATGCGCGAGGCCATGGCCGCCGCCGAGCTGGGGGACGACGTCTTCCGCGAGGATCCCACGGTCAACCGGCTTCAGGACCGGGCCGCCGAGGTCCTGGGACAGGAGGCAGGCCTCCTGGTGACCAGCGGGACCCAGGGAAATCTGGTCTCCCTCCTGGCGCAGAGTCATCCGGGCGACGAGGTGATTCTGGAGGCGGACTCACACGTCTACAACAACGAGGTGGCCGGCCTCTCCCGCGTGGCAGGCCTCATCCCGCGCCCCCTACCGGGCGACCATGGTGCCTTCACCGGGAAGCAGGTGGAGGAGGCCCTCCGCCCTCCCAACCTCCACTTTCCCCGGACGCGGCTCCTTTGCCTGGAGAACACGCACAACAGCGCGGGGGGGGCCGTTCTCCCCCTTTCAAAGCAACGTGAGATCACCGAGGTGGCGGAGGAATACGGCCTGCGTGTCCATGTGGACGGGGCGCGTATCTTCAACGCCGCGGTGGCCCTGGGAGTGCCCGCCTCCGCGTTGACGGAAGGGGTGGACTCCCTCACCTTTTGTCTCTCGAAAGGCCTCTCCTGTCCCGTAGGGTCCGTCGTCGTAGGCTCCCAGGCGTTCATCGAAGAGGCACGACGTGGGCGCAAACTCCTGGGGGGCGGGATGCGTCAGGCGGGAATCATCGCCGCCGCGGGTCTGGTCGCCCTGGACACGATGGTCGATCGGTTGGTCGAGGACCACGAGACGGCCCGTTTGCTCGCAAAGGCGGTGGATGGACTTCCCGGGCTGGGAGTCGACCTTGACAGCGTTCAGAGCAACATCGTCCTCTTCAATGTGGGAGGGCTCGGCACGACCTCGGCAGAGTTCGCGGCCGAACTCCACGAACGGGGACTTGGCGTGACGACCAAGGGCGCGAACCTCGTCCGATGTGTCACCCATCGCGGCATTGAAGGGGAGCACATCGAGGGGGCTATCGAGATCCTGGAAGCGGCGCTCGCTTCTCGGACGCGCTCGTCGTAATGGGGGAAGGGGCGATCCAGGGCGGCTCAAGACGGCGGGTCCTGCCCCCCAGACAAGAACGTTCGGCGCAGAACGAGAAGGGAACCGATCCGCCCTCCTACAAACGCGGGCAGGACAGGCCATGGCAGGGTGGGAATGGTCCTCTTGCGGACGCGATCGAGTTGATTTCCGTTCCGGGCCCGGTACACGTTATCACTCCTGATAATCTTCTGAGCCTTTATTACGCCGACTGCGTCTGGCCCAAGAGACCTCCGGCGAAGGAATTCCTTCAGCCTTGAGGGGGGGAACGGGGAGCATGGAACCGAGCGAGAAGGATGAGTTGCGAGGCAGGATCGCCGAGCTGACGGCTCAGATCGAGCGTATCCAGAAGGCGTATGTGGAGAACGCTGCGCCCGAGGAAGCTGCGCCCCCCGCGCGACCGCGTGAGGCCTTCCCGAAGCTCCCGCCGGCTCCAACCCCGCCTGCGCCGCCGTTCATCCGTGTCCAGTCTCAGGCGGAGTCGGTCCGAGCCTTCATCGCTGTTTTTGTCGTCTTCTTCGGCTTGGGGGCCATCGTCTTCGCTTGGCTGACAATGGGCATCGATGACGCACAAGGGCTGGCGGCCATCCTTCTGGGAATCATCGCGTCCGTCGTGGGATTCTACTTCGGACAGCGAGGCGCGACCCGGGCCCAGATGCAGGCGGCGTACGCCATGCAGGGCTGGCAGACCTCGGAAGCGCGGGCTCGCCAGCTAGAGGATTGGGTCCAGTGGCGTCGGTGAGGTCCCCCGACGAACGACGACGCTGAGATTCGGGCAGAGTGTTTGAAGTCCAGGCGCCTCGCGTGCGCATGGGGCAAACGCTTTCGACCCCGAGGGACATTGTCCCAGGGAGGCATTCCATGACCGCGAAGCGCATCGCCATTCTCGGCGCCGGACACATCGGGCAGGCCCTCGTACGCGGGTTCCTGGCCGCGGGTAGGAGCGATCGGGAGAACTTGATGGCCACCGTCCCGAGCCCAGACAAGGCGAAGGAGCTAGGGGAGGAGCTCGGCATCCCGGTGATCACGAGCAACCCGGACGCGGTGACCCAGGCGGACGTTGTGATCTTCAGCGTGAAGCCGCAGGTCCTCCCGGTCGTCCTGCGAGAGGTGGCCCACACCATGACGCCGGAGAAGCTTGCGATCTCGGTGGCCGCCGGAATTCATACCGGTTTCATCGAGAAGATCTTGGACGAAGAGGTTCCGGTGGTCCGCCTCATGCCCAACGTGGCGGTCGTCGCGCAACAAGGGGCCACGGGGATGTCCTCGGGTCGTTACGCCGACAAGGAGGACGTGACGTACGTGAAGGACCTCTTCTCCAGCGTGGGCCTAGTGATGGAGGTCGAGGAGGATCTCATGGACGCCGTGACCGGCCTCAGCGGGACGGGACCCATGTACATCTTTCAGGTGCTCGAGGGACTGGCGGACGCGGGGGTCAAGGTGGGCCTCAGTCGCGATCAGGCCTACGCCTTGGCCGTCCAGACGACCCTGGGATCGGCCATCATGGCCCGAGATTACGGCCGGCATCCTGGCCACCTCAAGGACCTGGTCACCTCCCCGGCCGGAACGGCCATCGCCGCCCTCCACCTCATGGAACGCAGCGGCTTCCGGGCCATCCTCATGGACGCCGTGGAGGAGGCGGCCCGTCGATCGGGCGAGCTGGGTCGGTTGCACATGAAGAAGGCCTGAGGCCCGGGCCCGCCCCTCGGAGATGCCGGGCCCGCGAATTCAGGCCACTCGGCCCGTTATAGCGAAGGCAGGAAGAAGAACGCCACCGCGATGATGGCGTAGACGATGAGAAGCATGAAGCCCTGGAACCAGTTGCTCTCCCCGTCCCGCGCGATGGCCCCCGCGATGGCCACGGCGAGGCCGATGGCGATGAGTTCGAAGAGGCCGAAGGCCAGCGTGAGGACGTTTCCAATCACCAGGGAGGCAAAGACTAGGATGGGGGTGACGAAGAGGGCAATCTGGGTGCTGCTGCTGAGGGCGATGCCCACGCTCAGGTTCATGCGGTTTCGCCAGGCCATGAGCACGGCACTCCCGTGTTCCGCCGCGTTTCCCACGATGGAGAGGACGATGACCCCCAGGAAGAGTTGGTTGAAGCCGAAGACGAC
>JAJISK010000063.1 GCA_022848785.1 Thermoplasmatota archaeon | reverse complement strand
AAGATGAGCGGGATGGATGCCAAGAAGGTCTGGTCCGCCATCATCCTGGGGGCCTTCGCGGGAACGTTCATGGTGGCCTACTCGTTCAACCTCATCCTGTCCGCCTTCCGTTCCAACCTCCTCCTCGGGGTCGGCCTCGTCGTCGTCATCGTGGGGGTCGTGCTCTTCTTCTACTTCCGCTGGAAGCGGGAGACGGGCAAGTCCATCACCCTCCACGACATCCGGGAGGTGAGCCTCATGGCGGTCACCACGGGCGTCGAGGTGGAGTCCCCCCCGGACGAGCCCTAGGCCGCACGCTTTTATCGCCGACGTCGATGGATTCGCGGCATGCGCTGTCTCGGCCTGGAGGGAACGGCCCACACCCTCGGCATCGGCATCGTCGACGACGGGGGGCGGATCCTCGCGAATCGGGGGGAGATGTACCGCCCCGACGTGGGAGGCATCCATCCGAGGGAAGCGGCGAACCATCACGCCGACCGCCTTCGTCCTGTCCTTCGGGCGGCCCTGCGGGAGGCCGACATCGCACTTCGGGACTTGGACCTCATCGCGTTCTCCCAGGGCCCCGGCCTCGGCCCCTCTCTCCGTACCGTGGCCACCGCGGCGCGGGCCCTGTCCCTCTCTCTCGGATTGCCCATCGTGGGCGTGAACCACTGCATCGCCCATGTGGAGATCGGGCGGGCCGTGACCCCCGCGCGAGACCCCGTCCTCCTGTATCTGTCCGGCGGCAACACCCAGGTGATTTCCCACGCCCGCGGCCGATATCGGGTCTTCGGGGAGACACTCGACATCGGCCTCGGCAACCTCCTGGACAAAGTGGGTCGCACGCTGGGATTCCCGTTTCCCGCAGGACCCGAAATCGAGCGTCGGGCCCGGGACGGCGAGGAATTGCTCCCGCTCCCCTATTCGGTGAAGGGCATGGACGTCGCCTTCTCCGGGATCTTGACCGCGGCCCAGGCCCTGCATGCGAAGGGCGCCTCCATCGAGGATCTCTGCTTCTCCCTACAGGAGACCACGTACGCCATGGTCACGGAGGTGGCAGAGCGGGCCATGGCCCATCTGGGGAAGGAGGAGATTCTCCTCGGAGGAGGAGTCGCCTGCAACGAACGCCTCCGCACCATGGTCGCCACCATGGCCACGGCGCGGGAGGCCCGGATGTTTGTCCCGCCCAAGACCCTCTGCGTGGACAACGGGGCCATGATCGCGTGGACAGGGATTCTGATGCACGACGCGGGCCTGGACCTGGCCATCGAGGAGACGGGGGTAAACCAGAACATGCGGACCGATGCCGCCGAGGCGCCTTGGGTGACGGAAGGCGCGGGGCCGGCCTAGTCCGCCTCGTCGCGGTACCCGTCGATCGCCTCGACGCCCGCTCCCGGTTCGGAGGGATGACCGAGGTCCGCCAGGACGGCCTCGAGGGCGCGGAAGGTCGCACGCAGGTCGGCGAAGGAGCAGACCCCCATGTGCCCGATGCGGAAAATCCCGCCCTTGAGACGTCCCTGTCCCCCTGCTACCAGCACGTTGTGTTCCTCCCGCAACCGCTCCCGGAGGGATTCATCGACCCCGTCCGGGTAGGAGAAGGCGGAGACCGTGTTGGAGGCGAAGGCCCGATCCGGCAAGAGGGGCAGGCCGATGGCATCCGCGGCCGCACGACTCGCCGCCCCCAATTTCGCGGTCCGGGCGATGCGAGCTGGGAGCCCCTCTTCGCGCAGAAGGCGGAGGGCCTCACGAAGCGCCAGGACGAGGTGGATGGCAGGCGTATAGGGGGTGCTGCCCGCTGCGAGGCGATCGACGTGGGCTCTGAGGTTGAGGTAGTATGCGTTCTCCTCGTGCAACCGCTCGTAGCCTCGGTCCGAGAGGGCCACGGCGGAGAGTCCCGCAGGGGCTGCGAGGCACTTCTGGGACCCGAGGACGAGACCGTCGATCCCCCAGGCCTCCATGTCCACGGGCAACCCCGCGACGGAGGTGATGCCGTCCACCAGATACAACAGCCCCGCTTCTTGAGCGAGGCGACCCAGCTCCTCGGCCGGATTCGTCAATCCCGTCGAGGTCTCGTTGTGGCAGAGGGCCAGAACGTCGTAGTCGCCCTCCTCCAAGGCCTCCCGTGTGGCCTCCGGGTTGAAAGGGCGTCCCCACGGAATGTCGAGCTGTTGTGCCTGCGCGTACCGAGCGGCGATCTCGAACACGCGCTCGCCGAACTTCCCGTTCGTGAGGCAGAGCACCCGATCCTCCGTCCGGAGCAATCCGGCCAGCATGGACTCGAGGCCGGCGGTCCCCGAGCCCGAAAGGAGCCCAACGGGCCCTCGCGTATCGAACGCGTATTGGAGGAGCTCCCGGATCTCCCGGAGGGCGGCTGCGAAGTGCCGTGTCCGATGGCCCAGAGAGGGCCTTGACATCGCCTGGATGACGCGGGGGTCGATCTTGACGGGCCCCGCCAGCATGAGTAGAGGCTCCCCCGACGGCACGGCCGCCCATCCATGGGGGTAGTTTAAGCCTTGACAACATCCCTCACCAGGTTTTAAATAAGGGACCCCTCATCCGAGGTCGAAGAGGGGTACAAAATAGGTCGAACCGACCTATCAAGGAGTGGGGATTCCTGGAAGACAAGCCCGACAAAGTGACGATTCGGCTTCCGAAACGCTTCATCAGGGCCCTCGATTTCCTCGTCGCTGTCGATGACTTCCCCTCCCGGGCGGAGGCCATCCGGGCTGCCGTGCGAGACCTGGTGTACAGCCGGATCGATCTGGTCCCCGACAAAGTCAAGCGCATCCGAGACGCGGAGCTGGCCCTCGAGGAGGCGGACCGCCTCCGGAAGGAAGTGCTTCACCGGTAATCACGATAACCTCCCCCCTTTTTTTTCGGGGGTCCGACAGGCCACTCAGGGCCCCCACCCCCTTTTCCCTGCACATGGCGTGGGCGTCGGGTTGAAAGGTTTATCCAAGGCCTTTCGATAGTGGAGAGGGATGCTGAAGCCCGCCTTCATGGCCGCCACCGTGCTCCTCCTCCTCATCCTCGTGGTGGTCACGCCCCGCCTCATCGGGCCCCAGGAGGACATCTCCAGCCTCCCTCGTCTCATCCTCAACTATGATGACGGGACCCTCATCGTCTTTGTCACGAGCCTCTCGGGCACCTACCTCTACCCGCGGCTGTCCATCAAGGTCACGCCTTCATCCGGCTCCGACTGGGATCCACAAAACGCCACGCGCGCCATGGCGTTGGAAGAGCGCATCCCTCTGGACCTCATGTCTTCGTTCCACCTGGAAGCGGGGGCGGAGGACGGCCTCGGGCAGCTCTTCGGCCTCGGCCTCGACGTGACGGCCGTGGAGTCGGCCGAAGGGTGGTCCCTCCGTCTCACCCTTGAGCCGGGCCCGACGCGGGTGTTCACGGGTCAGGACCTGCGAAACTCGCCCTTCGCTACCTTGTTGGAACGGAGGGACGGCCCATGAGGCCGAACTGGTGGACGATCCTGTGGATCATCGTGGTGACCGCGCTTCTGGTCGTCTTCGTCTTGCAGCTCAGCGGCGTCCTCACCCTGGCGGACCTCGCGGCGAACCCCATCCTCTTCCTGGTGGCCTTTGTGACCGTGGCCGTCCTCAGCGCGGTGGGGGCCATGTTCATCGGCGTCTTCATCACCCACCGGATCTTCGCTTCCTCCGAGTTCACGCCCTTCGAGCAGGAGATGCTCCGCATGCGGGAGGAGGTGCGGGAGATTCGGGAGCGGTTGGAGGAGATGGGCGGAGAGGGGAACCCCGGTCGGCGGAAGGACTAGGCGAGTCGCTCATCGCACGCGTGGCGGCGGGAGCACCGGAGGCACTTCCCGCGCCGACGATGGTTACGATGGGCCTCCCCGCTGGCGGCCACCGCGCGCATCTCGTCCAGCTTGGTGAGGAGGAGGTCCTCCAGTTCCTCGGTGTAGTCGATCTCGTGAACGGTCTCCCCGTAGCGGAGGAGCCCGTAGGGAGGACGGGACCCGTAGCTCTCCTCCACCAGCAGGCAGTAGGCGGCCACCTGAAGGATGTGGGAGAAGAGGGGACCTTGAGGAATCCGTCCGGTCTTCACC
>JAJISK010000062.1 GCA_022848785.1 Thermoplasmatota archaeon | reverse complement strand
TAACAGAGCACGTCCACACCGTGAAGGCGGAGGAGGGAGGGATTGCCCACGAACAGGACGCCGTCTGGGAAGGCTTGTTGAATCCCCTCGGGGAGCGCGGGCTGGGGCTCCGCGGGGCGGGTGGCGTCGTGGTTGCCGGGGAGGATGATCACCTGCAACTCCTCCGGCAAGGCGCTGATCATAGCTGCGACCTCCTCATACTGGCGGTACACATCGTCCACAGCTAGGTCCTCGTCCTGCCGGGGATAGACCCCAATGCCATCGACGACGTCGCCGACTACGACCAGGTACTTGATGCGGCATGCCTCCTCGGTGCCGAGCCACTTGGCAAACCGTTCCCAACGATCGCGAAGGAAGAGGCGGCTCCCGACGTGGAGGTCGGAGACGAAGGCGGCACAAAGGGCCTCGTCCGCCCCGGCGAAGGCGTGGGAAGGAGGAACGTCCGGGCGTACAATCTCCTCGGCGAGGAGGATATCGTCCTTCCAGGGACGGCCCACGATTCCCAGAACCTCGTCCGGGACGGGGGCGCCGTCGGCCCCCGGACCCTCGCTAGGGACGAGAACCTGACAGAAAGCCTCCTCATCCTCAATCAGGAGGAGGTAGTTCCCGGTCCGAGTGCGCTTGGCGGATTGGACGATGCCGATCACGCGCACCTCCCGGGCCATCTTGAGGGCACGGTCGATGGACACGGCCCCGACGAGTTCGCGTCTCGCCCGCAACAGGCCGGAGAGGACCTTGTAACGATGGTCGAAGTAGCGAGAGAAGTCCTGCATCTCTCCTGTGCACGTGGAGCGACCTGTGATGTCCTGACGGACGACGACGTCGGGATCGTAGTCCTCACGCCGTGTTCCGAGCCGGTCCTTTCGGAGGCGGGCCGTGACGGGGGCCGACGCGGGAGTCGCCGGGGGAGTCGGGGGGAGGGGATTCAATGCCTGGACCTCGTCCAGGGTGAGGACGAGAGGACGAGGATTCATCGCCTCGAGGATGGCGAGCAGGCTGTCCACGGGATGCTCGCGTTCCCCGAGGTAATCCGCCAGCTCGGGATCCAGGAGGACCCCCGATTCCATGGCGAGTGAGAGAAGATCCTCCTGCATTCCGCCCCCGATAGGGGGGCGTATAGATAAGGTTCGCGAACGCGCGATATTTTACCGGGCCGGCCGGATGGGGGAAATGTGCACGAGGCGACCGTCGAGACCCCTCGCCGCGCCACGGAGAGCGCGGAGAAGGTGCGCAGGGCCGTCCTCAACCTCTTTCCCGAGGCCCGTCTAGAGGAGGGGGAGAGGCTCACGGGTCCGGCGGGTTCCCTCGATCGATTTGGCGAGCTCCTGCAGGAACAGCGCATTCGGGACTCCGCGCGCGAAGTGCTCCTGGGAGCCATTCGGGGGCGTCATCTGGTCTTCCATCTCAACAAGCAGGCCGCCTTCGCCGGTCGCGTTTCCTTCTCGGCCCACGCCCCCCTGGGGGACATCCGCGTGACCGTGGTCTCCGACGACCTTCGGGGCCTCATCGAGGAGCTAGCCCCGACCACGATCCGGAGAGGGAGATGAGAGGCGCGTTCCGCATCGTGAGCAAAGCAGGGCGCCATCTTGGTAATGGGCCTCGTCGCCTCCGCACTGGGGGCATATCACCGGAAACAGAAGCAGATCGCCCCCCGGGTTGCCCCGAACGGGCTGCGGCGGCGGGGCCGGCACCGGCTTTCCTCCGCCTCGCCGGAGCCAGCCGAAGAGGATTCCCCCCGTCCGTTTCGCATAGTAGACGAAGAACCCGGCCCCAAACGCGACGAGGACGAGATAGAGGATGCCGACGAGGAGCGACCCGCCCAGGTTGGTCTCTCCGCCGGCCGCTGAGAACAGGATACCCAGGGAGTTCACGGAAAGGTGGAGGAGGATGGAAGCGAGGATCCCATGTCGGAGGAAGAGGTAGCCGAGGGCGAGACCCGCGAGGAACGTATCCACGAACTTCCATGCGCCCCAAGCGGGGACGTGCAGGTACCCGAAGATGGCGGCGGACGCGAGGACGAGGCCCCCTCCCACGAAGAGCGCAGCACGGGGAGACCCTTCCCGCAACTGGCCGCCGAATAGGTACTTGAGCGCCCCCGCCAGGTAGCGCGCGCGGCCCGGGTTGTGCCCGGCGTTCCCGGTGACCACGCGTGGAAGTCGGGTGACGAAGGCGGCCAGCGCCATGGGCAGTCCGATGAGGAGGAGCCGGGTCGCGATCTCCTCCCAGACGGCGGCATTCACGGTGGTATAGAGCACGTACCACTCGGGGGCCTCGCTGAAGAAGGGCGGTGCCTCCGGCACGATGCCGAAGCCTAAGGGCAGGATAACCGAGAAGTAGAGAAGGTCGAAGAAGAGGAGGGCCATGAAGACTTGGCCCACGGCCACGACCGCACTCCGGGAGCCCAGTTTGTTCTCGATTCGTTCCGCTGGGAGGCGCATGTCCCGGTACGTTCGCCTCCCGGTGAAGAGGACAAGGTAGAGGTAGATCCCGAGGATCACGGTCAGCAGGATCAAGAACCAGGCCAGCAGGGCCGGCCCCCCGACCTCGACGACGTCCAAGAGCGCCGGATTCAAGGGGTTAATCCAGAAGAAGAAGGCCGTACAGGCCGTGCACGCACCGGCACCGATCCCCTCGACGATTCGCGGGGTGATCCACAGGAGGGCGCCCAGCATCGCGGCGAGGTAGACGAGAAACAGGATGACGGCGAAGAGCCATACCACCCCGAGGATGGTCCGGAGGGTCGAAGTCCGGGCGGGGAGAGGCACCCCTGCGGGCCAGCCACAGCTGGGGCAGAAATTGCCCCCATAGGAGGTGCCGCATCGGGGGCAGACGACGGGTGCACCCTCCGACTCGGGAGAATCGGGGAGGTCACTCACGGGGAAAACCAGGTGGTCATCCGATAAAAAGGGGGTACATCCAAGGATTCAGGGCTGAGAACAGGCGCGTTCGGGGCGATCCGCGCCGCTACGTGCCCCCGAAGAGAAGGCCCACTCCCTCGGCCGCGTCCTCCTCCTCCTTCCGGAGGATGGCACGCAAAGAGGCGGCCTGGTCCTCCCCCAGCCGTTCCGCCGCTTCCGCTGCGAGAGACTCGAATCGCTCGATGGCTCCGGGATCCCCTTGGATGAACACCAGCGTGCCATCCTGATCAACGCCAAGCGCCCGCGCGTCCCGCAACGTCACGCTCTGGCGGCTGATGAGATCGTCCTCCAGGATCTCGCGACTCCGGGAGGAAGCCTCCTTCGGGAACAGGAACACAGCGTCCATTCTCCGGGAGCTAGCCCGGGGTCTCCTAAAGGGTTTTCCTGCTGCCCGGAGCCTACTTACGCAGGGACTCTTGACTCCCCCACGGACAGCCCTGATAACCACGAGGAAACCTTTTTCCACCTCGGCCAGGCATCATTTGTCGTCCCCATGTTCGACCAGAGGAGTCTCGGGGAGACCCAAATTCTGGCGGCCCTCATCGGCGTTTCGGAGATGGTGAGCAACCTCTCCGACCTCTCGGAGGTGCTACGGACGGTGGTGCGCATCTCCCCGCAGCTCGTGAGGGTGGACCGGTGCGCGGTCTTCCTCGACGATCCCCGGAATCAGGTGCTCGTCCCCGCGGAGGCCTACTGCCCCCGGGACGCCTTTGCCGCGGTCCTGATGGAGCGGCAGCTAAGCCACGCCGAGATCCCCAGACTCGTGAACAAGGTCCTCACACAGAAGCTCCCCTCCGTGGTTCGAGACCTGCCCCAGGAAGATCTCCTGCCCCAGAAGATCATCCGGGCCTGGCGGCTCAAGTCCATGCTCATCGTGCCCCTGGTGCACAATGGGAAGGCCCTGGGGATGATGACGCTGGACAGCACCACCTCCCGCCATTACTTCACGAGCAAGGAAATCAACGTCGTCAGTGGCATCGGGAACCAACTGGCCACCGCCATCGAGAATGCGCGCCTCCAGGACGAGTCCCACCGGATCTTCCGCAAGCTGGAGGACCTGGCGGAGAACCTGGCCGACGCCGCGGTCAAGGTGGACGGCGAAATGCGCGTCCGTGGGCTGTCCCCCTCGAGTGCGAAGTTCCTCGGGTGGAAGGAGGCGCAGCTGCGAGGCAAGGCCTGGGCGCGCCTGCTCAAGCCCAAGGACAACCGCGGACGGTTGCTCGCGGAGATGGACTTCGTGGGCCAGAAGCCCCTCGTGAACGGGGAAATGTCAGAGGGACTGAAGGCGTTCTTCACAAAATCCAACGGGACCAAGGTGTACTGTCACATCCGCGCCCTGGCCCTTCGCGGGCGCGGGGAACAGCCTTCGCGGCTTTACTTCGTGTTCAAGAAAGCGGCTATCGGCAAGAAGGCGGCGGCGTCCAAGAAGAGGGCGGCCCATCCCAGAGGACCACCGTCCAAAGGCCGGAAGGAACGGGTCCAGGTCAAGGCCGCC
>JAJISK010000061.1 GCA_022848785.1 Thermoplasmatota archaeon | reverse complement strand
TTCTCGAATGCGGCACTCGCTTGTTGCCACAGGTCCCGGGCCTTTTTCCCCCGCTTGGAGTCCTTCTTGGTCCGCTTGACCCGCCCCTCGATCACCCCGAGAAGAAACTTTGCCTCCAAGAAGTGCTTCGGAAACGCCTTGCCGAGGATGGGCTTGCTCTCTGGGATCTCCTCATCCCAGGCCGTGACGTGATCTTGGTGACCCTCACTCAAGGCTTCCCGGAAAGTCGTTCGTGCCTGCGTGGAAAGGGCCTCCGCCTGGTCGGGGTTTCCCTCGAGGTAGGCTTGGCGGACCTCCTGCACCAGCGCCGTGGCTTGCGGGTTCTGGAACCCTCTCTCCTGCAGCTCCCGTGAGATGGCCTCCGAGGTGACCATCGCATTGTGGGCCCGATCGACCTCCACGACCTCGTCCTCTCGGGCCTTGCGACGTCGATGGAAGTAACCCGATCGCAAGAGACGCAGCCAGAGAAAAACCCCCACCAGGGCTACCGTCATGAGCACCACGACGATCACCACCGAGACCAGAAGATCGTGGCTGGTCACGAACCCCTCTCTCGTCTCAGCCCGATAAAATCGTATCGGCCTCAGAATCGCCGGAAAAAACGAGGCGCGAACTCCCGACTTACTCCGCTAGGAAACGACCTCGAGGAGGGCTCCGGTCTCCTCGGCGCGGCGAAGCTCGCGGGCGATTCGACGCCCCGTGGACATCCCGGGCTCCACGAGCTCCGAGTAGGGGCTGCCCGCGACGAACAGGTTCGTCCCCGCGACGATGCGGCCGGAAATCTCGAAGACCTTGAACTGAAGCTGGTCCGTCACGATGGTCTCGAGGCAGAAGGGGCCGATCATGCCCCCGAAGAGGTCCAGGGAGGCTTCCACCACCTTCTCCCCCATCTCCACCGCCTTCGGGAGGAGGGACTCCCGGAGGACGACCGGGACGTTGCCCGTCACGACGAAGGTCGGGTAGACGCCGAGCTTCTTGAGACCCTCCTGGGCCCCGAGCTTGTACATCTCGTCGATGTTGGACTCGTCGCGCCGATCGACTCCCAAGACCTCCAGGGTGCCCTTGCTCAGCCGGTACCCGTCCTTCCCGAGGGGGGAGTAGAAGAATTGGACGTAGTAGCGGGTGCCCACAACATACTCCTGGATCGTATACGGCTGGCTCTTGTCGATGTGCTCCAAGAAGTCGTCGTGGTTCTTCGCGATAAAAGAGCCGCGGCCCCCCTTCGCCCCGTAATACTTCACGAAGACGGGGCGGTCGATGGCGTCGGGCGTCTCGATCCTCGCCGGCATGTCGACCCCCGCCTTGGAGAGCCAATAGCGCTGCTTCTCTCGGTCGGACTCCCATCCGATGACGCGACGGTTGCCGAAGGTGGGGACCTCGAAATCGGCGAACGCTTTTGCTCCCAAATACTCGACGAAGGAGCCATGGGGGACGGCAACGGCGCCCATGTCCACGAGCTCTTCTGCGTGGCGCGGCAGGTCCTCGTAGGCATCCACGATCAGGAAGTCATCGGGGCGGGCGCGGGGGAAGGCGTCGTAGAACTTCGGCTGCTGCCCGATCGCGATGCCCAGGGTTCGGAACCCTTCCTGGCGGGCCCCGTGGAAAATCTGGAGGGAGGAATGAGAGCAGACGGTGGCCATGACGAGGTCGTCATACCCCTCCAGAATCTCCGCGATTCGCTCCCCCGTTACCATTAGAATATCATGAAGTGTGCCATCTTTAAAGGTTTCCAGCACATCCTTTTGGACCTTCTGGACCCTGCTGCGAGGTGAAGAATACGAGAGACCGCCCCACAATCGAGCGCTCCGCCGCGAAGACTGACGACCTGCGGGCCGAACCGGACGCCCGGAGCTCGGTTCGCCTTCTCCCGCATTTCGACACCTTCCTCTTGGGGCCCAAGGACAAGGGACACCTCGTGGGCGAAGCGCATTACAAGCGGGTCTACCGGAAGGCAGGATGAATCTCTCAGGTGGTCCTCATCAACGGGCGAGTCGGAGGAGTCTGGACCCAGAAGGCACGGGGAGAGCGGTTGACCATCATGGCGGAGCCGTTCGAGGCATTCGATCGGGTGGTCCGCCAGGCAGTGAAGGAGGAGGCCGCCGATCTCGGGCGTTTCCTGGGTCGAGAGGCCGAGGTCGTCTTCGCTTCGTGAGGCCTACCCCGGCGCTCCTCGTGCTTGCAGTTCCTGAATCTCCCGTTGCATCTCGATGAGGATCGAGAGGAGAGTCGTCTCGAGGGGGTCCAAGTCGGCACAGAAGCTCGCCGCCGAAGCGTGCTGACGTGCCTTCAGGGCCACCGCGTCGAAGAGCACGCGGTCCTTCTGTCGCAGGGCACGCCGGTAGTTCGACCAAGAGCCTAGGATCCCCTCCAGGTGCACTCGATACGTGGGAACGGTCCGACCCATGGTCGTTCGAGGACCTCCCCCTCCTTAAGGTCCCGAGGGGAGGAGGACGAAAGTGGCCCGACCGTCAGGAGAAGGCGGGGAGATCCACCTGCCGCGTCCGGCTTGTCGTGTCGCGAAGGGAGCCACGCAGGACCTTAGGTACGACCAGGGTGCCCAGCTCCATCTCCCCATAGTCCTCGAGCACCGCCTGATCGGGCCGGACGGGGAGGAAGCGGAGGCTCCGGCCCTCCTCGGGCAGGGAGAGGAGGAGGCCCCCCTTGATGTAGCGAATCTGGACGGTCCGGTCCGCCATCTGGTGGAGAAGGTTTCCAATCCCCCGCCGTCGGAAGAGTTGCGACAAGCCGTGATTGGTCATCAGACCGATGAGCTCCTCCTCCTGCACCAGCTCCCGCACCTTCCGCAAGCCTCGGCGGAGCAGGTGATACACCTCCTCGTACTCCACCTCCTCGTCCAAGAAGAGATCGGGAAGGCAGGAGAGGACCAGGAGTCCCGGATCCGCCCGCACCTCCTCCTCCAGGGATTCCAGAAGGAGGGAGGTCATCTGGTAGACCGTGAAGGCCCGGGCGACCCGGATACGACCCAGCACCTCCTGGCGGGTGCTCCCAAACCGCTTGGCGAGGGAGGCGAGGGCGTAGGGGTTGATGGAATTCCCCCCGTCCACGAAAACCGCCTCCCGGTCGAAGTCCAGCACGTGACGGACCGTCATCATGAAGGCGAGGTCGTGAACGAAAGGGCTGGCGCTGTTGATGAAGGTAAGACGGCCCGGGGCGATGCCTCCGAGGAATCCGTCAAGGACCCGGTTCCCCGTGTAGAGCCGGGGAGGGCTGGCCCTCAGCTCCATCTCCATGTGTCCTCCCGTCGGAACGGTCTCGCGTGTGCGACGGGATGGCGATATTAGGTCGGGGAGGAGGGAGGTGGCCGAAAGTGGCTACTCCTTCCGGGGCTGGGCAGCGGATCGGGGGGCCTTCTTGAAACGGGCCACGTAGGGCTTCACGAGGAGCTCCTGCACGACGGCCCCGGAGACTCCCACCCCTATGGCCGCCGAGACGCTGAGGGTGAGCTCATTGGTCATGAGGAAGAGACCCACCCCCGCCAGCACGGCGCCCACCAGGGCTGTGACGTAGCTCATGATGCGGTCCATATAGTAGAAGGCGAAGGAAAAGACCACGAGCATGATGACGAGGCCCGCAATGAGGGCCAAGCTCGGCTCCAAAACGCCGAGATCCACGAAACTGCGGTAGCTCACGTAGAGGCCCAGGAACCCGGCCATCCCCGCCAGGGCGACTTCTACGAGCCAGGTGAAGGCCATGGCGCCTAGCAAGGCCCCCACGACGGCCAGGGCGATGCCCCCGAACCCGGGGATCAGGAGGACGCCAAACTGATACCCCACCGACCCACCGAGAATCAGACCCACCAGCGTCATCAGGCGACCCCAAATCGCCCTCCCAAAGTAGGCCAGGACGACCCCCACCGCGAGGTAAACGGAGGAGGTGAAAGAGAGTGCGAACGCGAGGAAGGGGAGGGGCTCGATGAGCTGGAGCACGGGGCCTCAACGGAATCGCGTGGGGGTCGGCATTATAGTTTTGGGTGAGGCTCTCGTGGGGTCAGGGTTCGAGGACCTCATCGGTCCGGCTCGCGAGGCGATCCAGCTTCGCGACGGTCGCGGTCCCACCCAAGACATGGTCGCGGACGTTTAGGTCGTCGTAACGCATGACGTCGATGACCGTGGGGATGCGAATGGCGTCCCCCAG
Source organism: Thermoplasmatota archaeon (assembly GCA_022848785.1). The sequence continues at coordinate 702 of JAJISK010000061.1, read as the reverse complement.
CACGGTCACCACCCGGGCGGGAATCGTGGAGATGATGTTTTCCCACATGGGGCGGTCGGGGACGCCCGCCAAGGCCGAGGTCACGTCGCTGGGCTCCTTGAGAGACATCACAAGCCGGTTAGCCAGCTGGCTCCGCACCTCGTCGTCAATCTTCGAGGGGCGTTGGTCGACCAGAGCGAGAATGAGGTTGAACTTCCGAGTCTCCCGGGCCAGTTTGCTGAAGATGGTGTAGTTGGCGATGTTCGGATCCAGGAACTTGTGGGCCTCCTCTAAGAACACGATGAGGCGCGGGAACTCCTCGTTCTTGTCCGTGTACAGGTCAAAGAACCGGCGCGCCAGGACGTTGGCCACGAACAGGTAGACCATCTCGTCCGTCCCGAAGTCCCCGAAGTCCAATACGAGGGACTTGCCGTGCCGCACGAGGGAAACCATCGTGGAGAAGGCGTCCTTCGCGGTGGGACGGAGGAAGGGAAGGCGCTCGAGGCGGCGCACCCGCCGCTTCAGCGCGTTGAGGACCGTGGGGTGGATACGGCTCTCGTCGAACTTCTCGGGTTCCGCCTCCTCTATCGCGGCCAGGAGGTTGGTCGGCCGTCGCTTGGCGATTTCGTAAATCGCGTCGATCATGTTCTGATTCAGGTCCTGCAGGGCGACGATGAGGTCCTGGGGGCGAATCTCCTCGGCGTTGATGAGGAAAGGCCGAGC
>JAJISK010000060.1 GCA_022848785.1 Thermoplasmatota archaeon | reverse complement strand
TCTCAATATCCTCCGGGAAGTCCGTTCTCTGAAAGACGCGGGTCAGAAGGGCGCTCACGACGTTTGCCGCGAGGTAGAATACGATGGCCAACACGACGGCCGTCAGGATCGCGGGGAGCCGAAAGCCGAAGATGTCGATGCTCCCCAGGTTGATGCCGAAGATCCCAGGAACGAAGAGAAGGCCGACGACCCAGACCAAGTAGGTGGACGTCTTCGCGATCCTCCTTTCCATGTCCTCCGGAAAGGGCGTTCGCTTGAAGGCGTTCGTCAAGGCAGAGCGGACGATTCTTCCTGCCGCAAAAATGGCGACGACGATGGCAATCAACAGGATGAGTCGCCAGACTGTCAGCCCGATAAACGGAACATCGATGTCGAGGAATTCAGCCTGCAGAGTGGGCGTCCAAACCGAAAACCCATGCATCCTGCTCACCCCCCCGCATGTAGGTGGAACTCGGTACTTGTATATGCCCATCCGACGAACCACCTGGTGAGGAGCGCCCCCAGCTGAGGTATCGCAGTTCGGTAACCTCATCTATGGGCTCATCTCTTCTGCGAGCCGGAGAGGCTCCATGGCGGGGACGATGCTCGCGGCCGTGAAGACGAAACCCCAGTCTGGGGCCGTCGAACTTCTCCAGGTTCCCACGCCCGCCCCGAAGCCCCACGAAGTGCTCGTCCGGGTAAAGATTGCCTCCATCTGCGGAACGGACGTCCACATCTACGACTGGGATGAGTGGGCCCAGGCGCGCATCCGCCCTCCCCTCATTCAGGGTCACGAGTTCGCGGGGGAGGTCGTGGAGCTCGGCAAGGAGGCCTCCCTGGTCAACGTGGGGGACTACGTCTCCGCCGAGGGCCACATCGCCTGCAACACGTGCTACCAGTGTCGGACGGGGAACGCCCACGTCTGCCGCAACGTCCAGATCATCGGGGTCGACCGGGATGGCGCCTTTGCAGAGTACGTGACCCTCCCGGAGGAGAACTTAGTGGTGAATCCCGCCAACCTTCCCCTTGAGATGGCGACAATCCAGGACCCCTTCGGGAATGCGGTGCAGACCGTCTTCTCCGCCGACGTGCCTGGTAATTATGTCGCCATCTTCGGACTCGGACCCATCGGTCTCATGACCGTGGCGCTCTGCCGCGCCGTAGCTGCGGGGAAGATCTTCGCCATTGGGCACAGGAACGAGTACCGCCTCAAAATGGCTGAGAAGCTCGGTGCTGACTACGTCCTTCGCTCCGACGCTGGCCTCCCTGAGGCCATCGACCGTGAGACGGAGGGGCGGGGCGTGGACCACGTCTTGGAGATGTCCGGAAGCCCCGAGGCCTTCAACCTCGGCCTAAAGATCGTCCGGCCTGCGGGAGGTGTCCATGTCCTCGGCATCTACCCCGAGCCCTTCTCCGTCGACGTCTCGTCGGACATCGTTACGAAGGGGGTCTCGGTCCATGGCATCCACGGGCGCCTCATGTACGAGACTTGGTACCGGATGGCGGGCCTCCTGACCTCGGGACGCCTCGACCTCGCCCCGATCATCACCCACCGGTTCGCGTTCAAGGACTTCCCAGAGGCTATGGAGGTCATGAAGTCGGGCCGGGCGGGGAAGGTGGTGCTCTACATGGAGGAAGGCGCGTGACAGATCCGACGGGGTTCCTGCGAGAGGAGTACGACCGCCTGGTGGCGGCTGACCTGGATTGGAAGCTCCGGGTCCTGGAGGGGCCTTCCGCCCCTCATGGCGTCGTGGACGGACAGGATGTCCTCATTCTGTGCTCTAACAACTACCTGAACCTCAGCAACCACCCCAAGGTCAAGGAGGCCGCCAAGCAGGCTATCGACGAGTACGGGGCGGGATCCGGGTCCGTCCGGCCCATCGCCGGCAACATGACCCTCCATGAAGAGCTCGAACGCCGGATTGCCGGGTTCAAGCGGGCGGAAGCCGCTCTTGTGTACTCCGCCGGCTTCACCGCCAACTCCGGTCTCATCCCCCAGTTGGTGGAGAAAGGGGACGTCGTCATCAGCGACGAGCTGAACCACGGGAGCATCATCGACGGGGTCCGCCTCACCAAGGCGGATCGGATGATCTACGCCCACGCCGACGCGGGGGACCTCGGACGGACCCTCAAGGAAGCACAGGACGCGGGGCACCGGCGCATGCTCATCGCCACAGACGGCGTGTTCAGTATGGACGGGGATCTCGCCCCTGTGGATGAAATCGTGAAGTTGGCCGAGGAGTTTGGCGCGATGACTTACGTCGACGATGCCCACGGCGAGGGCGTCTTGGGGGAGGACGGCCGCGGCATCGCCTCCCACCTCGGGGTGGAGGGGCGCGTGGACGTGGAAATGGGGACGTTCTCCAAAGCATTCGGGGTGATGGGCGGGTACGTCGCCGGGAGCGAGGACCTCCGCAGCTTCGCACTGAACAAGTCCCGCACATGGCTCCTCTCCGCGTCCCATCCCCCGGCGGTGGCCGCCGCGTGCATCGCCTCCATTGACGTCCTGGAGACGGAGCCCCAGTGGGTACGGCAACTGTGGGAGAACACCCTGTACTTCAAAAAGGGCCTCCAGGGCATGGGGTTCGATACCGGCATCAGCAAGACCCCCATCACCCCCGTCATCGTGGGGGAGAGCTCCGTGGCGAAGGAGCTCAGCGACCGCTTGCTGAAGGACGGGGTCTTCGCCCTGCCCATCGTCTTCCCCATGGTAGCCCGGGACCGAGCCCGGATCCGCACCATCATGAACGCGGCTCTGTCCCGCGAGGATCTCGATATTGCGCTAGGCGCGTTTGAGAGAGCCGGGACAGGGCTGAATATCCTCTAGACAGCCGGCGGCTAGCGACGCTCCCGGACCACCCCTCGCATGAGGCGCTCGTCGGGCGCGATCATCAGCTTCTCGTCGGCAGGTCGGATCACCTTTCGCGACGCGAGAATGAGGACCAGGGTGGCCACCTGTACGAGGACCGCCACGGCAAATGGGGCAAAGGTCCCCCACGTCTGGAGAAGGAGGCCCGAGATGGGGGCACCCACGGCGACCCCCGCGATGTTGGCCGTCTGGTGGAGCCCGATGGAAGCGCCCCGGGCTTCAGGAAGGGCCGCTACGGCGGTCGAAGTGACGAACACGAGGGCGATGCCCCCGCCCAGGAGGACCGCGCTCAAGATGAGGGACGCGAGGCCCAGGGAAAAGACGAGCAGGAGCTGGGAGACCGCCGCGAGTCCGATTCCGCCAGCGAGGGTGGGCACCGTCCCCATCCGTTCCAGGAGGCGCGCGACGAGGGGGAACGCTGGGATCGACACGGCCGTCGCCAGGGCGATGTAAAGGCCCACCGTCCCCGCTGCCTGCTCGAGCGACATCCCTGTCAGGGCGATGACGAGGGCCAGAGAGCCGACGATGACGCCGAACGCGAAGTAGAGAGAGAACATGGACAGGTAGGCGACGGAGAGCCATCGGATGGCGGAGGCGATGCCGCTTATCGAGGCTCTCGGCATGACCCGCCGCGCGGCCGTCTCCGGGACGGTGAGGGCGATGACCATCCCAATCAGGGAGATGGCCGCAACAACGACGAACAGAGGCTGAAACCCCAGGGCAGGAACGAGAGTGCCCGACACGGCGGAGCCGATGAAGATGACGCTGGCGATGACGACCCAGTAGAGTCCAAGGCTTCGGCTCACCTTCCGGCGGGCCGCATCCACGATCATGGCGATGCTCGCGGGGAACACCAACGATCCGCTAATCGCATGGGTGATCCGGAACACCATCAGCTGAGCGGGGGTCGCAGCCAGGGCGTAGCCGAACACAAAGACCGCTGTGAGGCCCAGGCCCACGACAAGCGCCCGACGGCGTCCGATGGCGTCGATGGAAAGCCCCATCGCAAAGCTGGCCGGGATGGCGATGATGGCATAGAGGCCCGCAATGAAGCTCGCGAAGAACTCGGTCGCGCCGAGGGACTTCGCGTAGGCGGCGATGGTCGGGTTGAGAATCGCCGTATCGATGATCCCGATGGCCCCGAGGAGCCCCACCAAGAGGATGAAGAAGTTGCGGTCGGTACGCACCATCCCGCTCCCACCTTACGCTCGCGAAGGGGTGTCCGGCAGCCTCGTTGGGTGCCCCATCGTTCGTAACCCTAGCCGTCTCCTCGGGTCCCCGCCGGCCCTTGGCGCCCAAGCCACGTGGCCCTTCTACTTAACCGTCCGGCTTTGGTGCCAGCGCCACCTCACCCAGCAAGCCTCTAATAGCACGCTCGGGTCGGTCTCACCATGATAACCGCGCGGGTGGAGGTCCGTTTGAAGCACGGCGTGGCCGACCCGGAAGGCGACAACACCCTCAAGGCTCTCAATCTCCTCGGATTCGAGCAGGTTTCGGCCGTCCGGTCCATCCAGACCTTCGAGGTGGACCTCAAGACGGAGGACGAAGCCCGTGCGCGAGAGGACCTCGAGGCCATGTGCAGACGCCTCCTCGCCAACCCCGTGATCCATGACTATTCCTTCGAGGTGATCCCTCGGGAGGCTCTCGAGGCGCGTTGAGACCCCTCTTCACGTGCTGCGCGCCCCTTCCCAAGGTTAATTAGGCCACGCCATTATGGAAGTGAGGCACAGCGGTGGGCGAGCTGATTCGACGGGTGAAGGTCCCCTTCCCCCTCTACCGAATCGACCTTTTGGAAGCCGGAGACGACGAGCTGGCTCGAATCAGCAAGGATCTTGGCCTGGCCCTAAGCCCGGCGGAGATGCGGCGGGTCCAGGCGTACTTCCGCAAGCGGGGCCGCCCCCCAACTGACGCCGAGCTCCAATCCCTGGGGCAGGCCTGGTCCGAACACTGTTGCTACAAGTCCTCCAGACCCTTCCTTCGAGAGTTCCTCTTTGGCATCGAGGCTCCCTCCGTTCTCCTGCGGGGGGACGCGGGCGTCATGGAGTTCGATGAGGACCACGCCTACGCCTTGCGGATCGAGAGTCACAACCACCCCAGCGCGGTGGAACCCTACGGCGGAGCCGCCACGGGGATCGGAGGGATCCTGCGTGACGTGCTCTGCATGGGTGCGAAACCCATCGCCCTGGTGGATCCCCTCCACTTCGGTCCGTTGGACCTCCCCGACGACGCCCTTCCGCCGGGTGTGAAGCATCCGCGGTACCTCTTCGGCGGGGTCGTCGCCGGTATCCGGGACTACGGCAACCGTGTGGGCGTCCCCACGGTCGCCGGATCCATCTTCTTCGACAAGGGGTACACGGGCAACATCATCGTCAACGTGGGGTGTGTGGGCATTGCCCGGAAGGATCGCATCCTCCGCAACGCGGTCGCGGGCCCCGGTGATGTGTTCATCCTGGCCGGAGGGAAGACGGGTCGCGACGGCATCCATGGGGTCACCTTCGCCT
>JAJISK010000006.1 GCA_022848785.1 Thermoplasmatota archaeon | reverse complement strand
CGCTGGCCCTTGCCTTTGCGGGTTTCCTCGCCGCGCCGGCCACGGCCTGAGGCAGGCTGAGCGTTCTTAGTCTCGTTCCCTGGCTCGATAGTCGGCGATGATCGTCTCGTGGTCGAAGCCCATCTCCGGAAGCGCCTCGAGGTCGATCAGCTCGACGCCGGACGCATCCGAGCCCGATTCCAAGGCCCCGCCGATCGCCTCCAACTCGTAGACGGCCGAGACGACGTGGCCTCTCGGGTCTCGATCCGGGCGGGAGTAGACCCCTATCAGGGAGACGACCCTGGTCTCGAGGCCCGTCTCCTCCCGGACTTCACGTACGACGGCTTCCTCCAGGCTCTCCCCGTACTCCACCACCCCACCGGGGATGGCATGTTGGCCGCGAAACGGGTCGTACCGGCGCCGGACCGCGACGAGCTTGCCCTCCAGGAGAACGATCCCGTCGACGGCGAGGAGAGGGGCTTGAAGCTTGGGGACCTCGTGGGCTTCGTGGGCCGCCTTGCGATGCTCGAACTCCTCCAAGAGGGCCGCGCCGAGGTTAGAGGCTCGTAGTCGAGAGCCGGATCGCTTCAACGGGTCCGATCCCCGACGGGCGCGCACCTGGGAGCGCCACCGGCCCACGGCCGAGGATGAGAGACCGGTCTTGGTCCTCGCCTCCGAGAGAGAGAGACCGGATTCGAGGGCCACCAGCAGTCCGTGCAAGCGGTCATTCATCAGGAGGACCCCTTCCTCCTCCAGGCGCGTCTGGACCACGAGTTCAGCCATGCAGTGGCGGGAGGGCTCGGGGTCCGCTTATACCCGATGGGTGCCCGCTCGAACACGGCCCGAGAAGGTTTAAAGCACGGCGCCAGCTAAAAGCCGACATCTCCGCGGAGGGATTCAGCTTATGTCCGAATTGGATTTGGTAGAGTGGGCCGTCGAGGAGGCCCGGAATCGCGGCGCGAGCTACGCCGAGGCCCGCTACGAGAACCAGCGCCAGGAGCAATTTCTTCTGAAGAACGGCATCCTCGACGTTCTGTTCAACGGAAACGACCGCGGCATGGGGGTCCGCGTCCTCTACGACGGGGCCCTGGGCTTCGCAGCGGGGAACGATGTGACCAAGGACGGAACCCGCACCCTCGTCGAGGACGCGATTGCCATCGCCAAGAGCGGCCGCCGCAAGCACAAGATCGTCTTCACGGAGGAACCCGCCGTGGAGGCGAAGTGGAAGGTGCCGGAGAAGAAGCCCCTCCTGGAGACGCCGGTGGAGGAGAAACTTGAGGCGTTCAACCAGCTGGACCGGGAGGTCATGGATCTCGGGCTGAATCTGCCCGCCCGCATCTTTCAGTGGTCCGGTACCGGGATTGACAAGTACTTCGTCAACAGCGATGGCGCGAAGATTCATTCTTACTCGCCCCGGGCCCGCATGTTGTATTTCCTTACCGTGGCTCACAACGGGGACGTGGAGCAGGGATCCAGGAGCATGGGATACGGCGGGGGCTGGGAGGCGTTCGCGGAGTGGGACACCCTCAACCGGGTGCTGGACGAGGCCCGTTCCCTGCAGAAGTCGCTCGAGGAGGGCAAGAAGTCCCCGGAGGGGAAGATGGATCTGGTAGCCGGTCCGCAGGTCGCGGGCATCGCGAGCCACGAGTCCTGTGGCCATCCCACGGAAGCGGACCGCATCCTGGGCCGAGAGGCCTCCCAGGCCGGGAAGTCCTTCATCACGCCCGACTCGATCGGAGACCGTGTCGGCAGCGACGTGGTGACCGTGGTGGACGACCCAACCGTCCCGAACACCATCGCCTACTATGAGTACGACGACGAAGGGGTGAAGGCTCGTCGGCGGTTCCTCTACAAGGACGGACTCATCAACGAGTTCCTCCAGAACCGGGAGACCGCCTCCGTGTTGGGGACCCGGAGCAATGGAGCCGCCCGCGCCGTGAACTACAACGTGGAGGCCATCGTTCGAATGGCCAACACCTTCGTGGAGCCTCAGGATTGGGCGGTTGAGGAGATGATCGAGGGGGTCAAGAACGGCATTTACATGAAGACGTTCACCGAATGGAACATCGACGACAAGCGGTACAACGGCAAGTACGTGGGCCGGGAGGCCTACCGCATCGAGAACGGAGAGATCGGCGCCCCGGTCCGCAACACCGTCGTCGAGCTGACGACCCCTGCCTGGTGGTCCGCGGTCGACGCCGTGGGAAAGGACCTGGAGTTCGAGGCCGGTCTCTGTGGCAAGTCCGACCCGACCCAGAGCCTCGATGCCATGATGGGCGGGCCGACGATTCGGCTGCGTGACGTGTACCTGAGGTGATGAAGATGGAGGACCATGCAGGGATCGCCGAGCGGATCGTCAACCGAGCTGTGAAGCAAGGCGCAGACGACGTCATCGCGGGGATTGGGGTCAACCGGTCCTATCAAGTCCGCTTCGCCCAGAACGAGCCGGTGATTAGCAACCGATGGCGCGAGGTAGGGGCCTTCGCGGGCGTGGTGCTCCAGAAGCGCGTGGTCGGCACGGAGATCAAGGATCTCGATCGAGTCGACGAAGCGGTGGACGACCTCGTCGCCACGGCTCGGAAGTCTCAGGCAAACCCCCAGTATGGCGGGATTGCCAAGGGGCCCTTCGAGTACAAACAGTCGCCTCCGGACCCCAAGATCCTGGATTTGACCGACGGCGGGGACCTCGTGAGGGCCGCCGTTAACGCGGCGCTGGAGGAGGGGGCCAAGGAGACCGCCGGGAGCTTCTGGAAGTACGACAACGAAACCTTCCTCCACACCTCCAACGACGCGGTGGGGCACCAGCGCAGCGCGAGCCTGTCCCTCACGATTCGGGCCATGGCGGGTCCCGAGTCCAGCGGCCACGATGTTGCCTGTGCCACGAGCGCCTCCGCCTTTCGGCCGGAGGAGGCGGGACGGCATGCGGGGGAGATCGCCGCCCTGGCGGAGGCCCCGAAGCAGGGAGAGCCTGGGACCTATGACATTGTCTTTGAGCCCCTCGTCGTCGGAGCCCTTGTGAACGAAGTAGGCAGCCGAGCCTCCGCGTTCGCGGTGATGGCCGGCCTTTCCCCTTTCAAAGACAAGCTGGGCGAGAAGGTGGCCTCTGAGGGGGTGACCGTGGCGGATGATGGCAGCGCCGACTCCTTAGGCGGACGGTCCTTTGACGACGAAGGGGTTCCCACCCGACGCAACACCTTGGTCGAGAAAGGAGTGCTGCAGACGTACCTCCACAACACGTCCACGGCGAAGCTCTTCGAGACGGAAACCACCGGAAACGCGGGCTTCATTAGTCCGCAGCCTCACGCGCTTTTCATCGAACCGGGCGACTGGAGCCGGGATGAAATGGTGGCCGAAGTGAAGGATGGTCTCTGGGTGACCAACACCTGGTACACCCGGTACCGGTCCTACATCACGGGCGACTTCAGCACCATCCCCCGAGACGGGATCTTCCGGATCGAGAACGGCGAGGTGACGGAGGTCTGGAAGGACATTCGGCTCACAGACAACCTCCTCCACCTGTGGAGCCAGGTCGACGGGTTCGGGAAGGAGGTGCAGCAGGTGAAGTGGTGGTATGAGGTTCCCACGCCTTCTGTGGTGCCCCCCATGCTCGCCCGGGAGATCGGGATCACGCGGTCCGCCGAATGAGGCGAGTCTTCACTCCTCCCTTCGTTCCTCCATAGGCACCCGCAGGCCATGCGCCCGCGCAAACCCCCGCGCGGCTTCGTATCCTGCATCGGCGTGTCGGAGCACTCCCAGTCCGGGATCGGAGGTGAAGACCCGTTCGATGCGCCAATCGGCCTCCTCCGAACCCTCGGCCACCACGGTCACGCCGGCGTGGACCGAATAGCCGACACCTACGCCTCCTCCGCTGTGAATCGCCACCAGATCCGCCCCGGAGGCGGTGTTGAGGAGGGCGTTCAGAAGGGGCCAGTCTGCCACCGCGTCCGAGCCGTCACGCATCCCCTCCGTTTCCCGGGTGGGGGAGGCCACGGAACCGCTATCGAGGTGGTCACGGGTGATGACGATGGGGGCCTCGAGGTCACCGGCCCGCACCATCGCGTTGATGCGTCCGGCGAAGCGGGCTCGCTCGCCGAAGCCAAGCCAGCATACCCGAGCCGGGAGTCCTTCCCAGGGCAGGTGTTTCTCCGCGAGTCGGATCCAGCGGGTCAACTGGAGATTCTCGGGGAAGAGCTTCAGAACCACCTCATCCGTCCGGAGGATGTCCTCCGGATTCCCCGAGATCGCCACCCAACGGAAGGGCCCTCTTCCCTCGGTGAACATGGGCCGGATGTAGAGCTTCACAAACCCCTCGAAGCCGAAAGCGCCTTCCAGCCCGGCGTCTCGGGCCTGGCCCCGAATGTTGTTTCCGTACTCGAAGACGACGGAGCCGGAGTCCTGGAAGGCGAGCATGGCCTTCACGTGGTCCACGATGGAGTGGCGGGACCGGCGGAGGTACTCCTCGGGCTCGGAGCGCCGAACGCTGGCTGCTTCCTCTAGGCTCAGACCGGCGGGGATGTAGCCCTCCAGCGCATCGTGGGCCGAGGTCTGGTCGGTGACCACATCGGGATGGAAACCACGGCGCACGAGTTCGGGATGCACCTCGGCACAGTTGCCAATCAGGGCCACAGAGGCGGGTTCCTTCGCATCCCTTGCGTTCTCTACAATGGCAAGGGCCTCACCCAAATCGTGGGTCATCTCATCACAGAACCCCGCATCCAGGCGCCGACGGGCACGGCCTTCGTCGACCTCCACCGCGAGGCATGCGCCTCCATTCATCGTCACGGCCAGGGGCTGGGCGCCCCCCATGCCCCCAAGGCCTCCGGTGAGGATCGTTCGCCCTTCGAGGCTGCCGTCGAAGTCCTGCCGGGCGCTCGCGGCGAAGGTTTCGTAGGTCCCCTGGATGATGCCCTGGGTCCCAATGTAGGCCCATGAGCCCGCGGTCATCTGGCCGAACATCATCAGGCCGAGGGCTTCGAGCTCCCGGAAGTGATCCCAGGTCGCCCAGTGGGGAACGAGGTTCGTATTCGCAATCAAGACCCGCGGGGCCCGGGTGTGAGTTCGAAAGACCCCCACGGGCTTCCCAGACTGTACCAGGAGGGTCTCGTCCTCCTGCAATTCCTGCAGGAGACGATGCATGGCCTCGTAGGCATCCCAGCTTCGGGCCACCCGTCCCGTGCCGCCGTAGATGATGAGGTCGTCTGGCCGCTCCGCGTTCTCGAGGGTGTTCTCCATCATCCGGAGGAGGGCTTCCTGTCGCCACCCTCTGGCACGGAGCTTCGTGCCGCGGGCGGCCTGCACGCGGGCCATGGAAACGCGAGGACAACCGCTCAGAGAGAATAAAGGGTTCCTGTCCCGCGGCTGAGGGGCGCGGGCTATCGAAGCCGCCTCTCGACGATGGCGACGGCCTCTTCGTGGTCCGCCACCGCCCGCCGTTCTAGACCCTCAGACTCCGAATTCAGCCTCCTCACGAACGAAGGGTCCGAGATGGACGCGAGGTTGATGTCAACGTTCAGGAACGCGGCGCGAAGGGCGGCCAGGCCCATGTGGGCCGCCACACCCACGTCGGAGACGGCGTTCTTGTTGGCGTCCTCGGACATTGCGCGGAGGAGTCGGAGGATGTCCGCGCAGTGCCGGGCCGTCTCCAGGGGCACCTCCGCCGCGTTCCTCAGGGCTGCCTGAATCGCCCTGGTCCGCCGTTCCTTCTCCTCGGCGGTCGATCGGTCCATTCGAAAGGCGGCCATGACGGCCTCGAAGGCATCCGCGTCCTCGGTCACGAGGGCACGCAAGCGTTGTCGCGGCTTCCGGAGCTCCCTCGAATATCCGCGGAAGGCCTCCTCGACGTCCTCGTACCCCTTCTTCCCGACGGTCAACCGACAAACCATGGAACCCAGAGCCCCGGCGACGGATCCCACGAGGGCCGCGGCGCTTCCTCCGCCGGGCGTGGGGCGACGCGATGCCAGGTCCTCCAGAAACGCGTCGACCGAACGGTCAAGGTCTACTCCCATAGTCTCCGCTCCAAAATCTGATCGCGTTGGAAGCCCTCAAGGCGAAGCAAGGCCTCGGCCGCGTCCAGGAGGGCCTCCAAGGGGACCAACCCGACGATCTCGCTCCCCGCGATGGCAACCCCGGCATCCTCGGCCTCCTTCCGGATGGCCTCAAAGACGGTGGATACCGAGGTCACTCGGAAGTTCATGACGTTCATCGAAACCTGAACCTGCCCTCGATCTTCCAGGGAGAACCCCTTGGCCTGGATTTCGGGGAACCCTCCGCTGCTTGCCCGGACCCTCTTGGCGATGGCCTGGGCCAGGGCCAGATCGTCTGTGGCCAGGTTCACGTTGTAGGCGATGAGGGGGCCCCGAGCGCCAACGATGGTGGCCCCTGCCGTGGGGTGGATATTCGGGTCCCCCACGTCGGGGTCTCGGTCCGGGTCCTTCCCCAGGGCTTCGCGGAGCCCCTCGAATTCGCCCTTCCGGATCGTGGGGAGGAGGCGGCGGTCGTCTCGTAGGGCCGCCTCCGCGTAGAAGTAGACGGGGACACGCAGCTCCTCCCAGACACGGCGACCCAACTCCCGGGCCAGGTTCACGCATTCCTCCATCGTGATGTTGGCGATGGGGACGAAGGGGACGACGTCGGCTGCACCGATGCGAGGGTGCTCTCCCCGATGTTTGGTCAGGTCGATGAGTTCCACCGCCTTGGCGACGGCCCGGAAGGCGGCCTCGACGACGGGGTTCGGTTCGCCCACAAAGGTCAGCACGGCCCGGTTGTGGTCGGGGTCCATCTCCTCGCCCAGCAGGCGGACACCCTCGACGCCCGCGATGGCCTCGGAGATCGCCTGGACCACCGCCGCGCGCCTCCCCTCGCTGAAATTTGGGATACACTCAACGACTTGGACCATCGACGAAACGCAGGAATGAGGGCTACTTAAGGGTGCTCGCACCGCCCTTGAAATGCGTTTCCGAGGACATCCACGGAATCAGACACGGCGCCAGGGCTTGTCGACGTAGCACTTGGCGGGTCGGCCCCAGACGTAAATCCTTCGAGCCCGAGGGGCGCCCGTCCCGGTGACGACATAGACGCGTGCCATCTTGCGGCCAATGGCAACGAGCTTCTCGCCGAATACACTGTCTCCCGCCTCGCCGGACTCAGGCAACAACCTCACCCTCCTCGGCGAGGGCATGCACGACCTGAAAGGCGAGCTCGATGTCCATGGCAAGGGCCTCGGCGAGATCCGACACATAGGTGCCTGGGTGGTCCTCCAAGTATCCCAAAATCGCTCCACGCGCCTCTTCCAACGTGTAACGCTTGACCCACAAGACCTTGGCCTCCTTCAACTCCTCCACGTACTCGACGAGAGCCCGTTCCACAAACTCCGTGCGGGATCGCATGCCCGTCCGACGAACGAGTTCATCCACCTGGTGGAGGAGTTCGGTGGGGAGGCGAAGGGAGATCGTGGGCTTCCTTTTCTCCAGGGCCATGCAATACGTGTGATGCGTGCAATCACATAAACCCACCGTCTGCATGCAGCGTCCCTCCTCACCGCCCGTTCGAGGATATCCAGGGAAAACCGGTACCGGCCCGTCCCACGACCCGCAAAACCTCTAATTACGCCGCCAGGATAGGCCCCCGTCTCCATGGAGAAGGAATCACATTTCGCCGAGTGGTACATCGAGGCCATCGACAACGCCGGCATCGTGGATCGGCGCTACCCGGTGAAGGGGATGAACGTCTGGACGCCCTACGGCCTCCGATTGATGCGCCTCATCAACGGGTTCAAGCACGATGAGATGGCCCGGACGGGCCATGAGGAGGTCCAATTCCCCGTCCTGGTCCCGGAGGATCAGTTCCAGAAGGAGGCCGACCACATCAAGGGGTTCGGGGCCAACGTCTACTGGGTCACCCACGGGGGCCTCAACCCTCTCGACGTGCGCCTCCTCCTCCGGCCCACGAGCGAGGCCGCCATGTACAGCCTCTACTCGCTCTGGATTCGAACCCACACCGACCTCCCCCTCAAGTTGTATCAGATCGTCCCCGTCTTCCGCTACGAAACGAAGCAGACCCGGACCTTCATCCGCGTCCGGGAACTCTCCTTCTTCTTCGAGTCCCACACGGCACACGAGGACTTCGACGGGGCGGAGGAACAGATTCGCGAGGACCTCGAGATTTGGGAGCGTCTGGCCCGGAAGTATGCCTTGCCGGCCTTGTTCAACAAGCGACCGGATTGGGACAAGTTCGCCGGGGCCCACTACACGGTTGGGGTGGACGCCTACGTGGCCGCCCCGGGCCGCGCCATGCAGGTGGCCAGCATCCACCAGTACCGAGACAATTTCGCTCGCGTGTACGATGTTACCTTCGAAGACCGACGTGGGGAGCGTCAATACGCCCACCAGACGACCTACGGCATCTCGGAGCGGGTTCTGGGGGCCGAGGTCGCGATCCATGGAGACGACCGCGGCATCATCCTCCCCCCCGAGATTGCTCCCATCCAAGTCGTGATCATCCCGATCCTCGCAAAGGGGGCGAAGAGGAAGATCCTCGCGGAGGTGAGGGCCCTCGAGGGGGAGATCGCGGACGCGGTGCGGACGGAGTTGGACGTGCGGGAGATGCGGCCAGGCGCCAAGTTCTACGAGTGGGAACGGAAGGGCGTCCCCCTTCGCGTCGAGCTGGGGCTAGACGAAATCGAGGGGGGTCATGTCACCCTCGTTCGCCGAGACGGGACCCGTCGTCGCAAGGTCAGCCGGGCGGACGCCCCGAAGAGGATCCAGGCCACGCTCGACCGCATCCAGCGAGACCTCTACCGAAAGGCAGAGAGGGAGCTCCGCGAGGGAATCCATACGATCGACGCCTACGGGGACGCGCTCCCCAAAGGGATCATCCGGGCCGGATGGTGCGGGAAGGAGTCGTGCGGCCTGGCCATGGAGGACAAACTGAATCGGGGCCTTCTGGGTACGCCCTACTTCGGAGAGGAGTTCAGGGGTCACTGCCTCGAGTGTGGGGACGCGACGGACACGGTGGCCTACGCCGCCAACTCCTACTGAGGGGACCGATAGAGTAGCATCCCCGCCCCGCCGAACACGAGCATGACCACGACGAGGGCGTAGATTCCGAGGTTTTCTGGCGCAAAGAGGTTCCACGCGTTGTACAGGATGCCCCACGCGACGTAGAGGGCGACGCCCACCGAAAGGAGGAAGGCGTACCCATAGAAGATCACGGTCTTCCCGGAGGGGAGGTGGACCACAGTCCGCCAAAGCCTTGGGCCGAATTTAAGATTTCCCGCCGGTTCGTCGTCCGCGCCAAACGTAGTAGCCCGACCCCGCGATGGCGAATCCGGCACCCACGGCGAGGAGCTGGAAGGGCCACAGGGGAAGGGGCTCCTTGACGCCGAAGCCCGAATCGGGCAGGATGCCGTCGATGCTTGGGAGTCCCAGAACAAGGCCCAGGGAGGAGTAGTTTGCCCAACCCACGTACCGGTAGTCCACCTGCTCCTGCGGAGAGGGCTCCCGGGTCGCAAACGTCCACTCTTCCGCGGTGTAGAAGCCGGGGGAGACCATGACGGCGTGGAGCCCACCCAGGTAGTCGAAGTCCAGTCGGAACCGGAGAAGATAGGCACCCTGTGTGAACACCGTCCCGCCTGGGGTCTGGGCCGAAGTCCCCACGGGTATGGTCGCCGGCCTGCGATCCGCCTCCGGCAGGGAGCCGAACTCCACTCGAGTCGAGCTCGAGCCGTCGGCCCCCAGGGAGGGGGGGTTCGGAAGGCCCGCGATCTCGGTGTGTTCGGCGCGGTGGAGGAAGGCGTAGATCTCCCCAAACAACGAGACGTTCTCCATCGCCCAGTCATACGGGTTGTGGAGTTCCAGCCGGAGGTCTCCTCGCTCCCCGGGAGCCAGCTGTGGACTCGCTTGGATCGTAAGAATGAGATTCGTATGGGCGGGCTCACTAATCGGCTGAGCGAGCGCGGTACCGGAAATCAGGACCGGGAGGAGGAGAGCGAGCAGGAGGCCCCGCACGGGACGTTCGTACCAGAGGCTGGCTAATATGCCTTATGGGGTCTTTGCTCGAATAACATTGTTAATCGGGCTCATCGATATGCCCAATCAGTGGCTGGCTGGGAGTTTCTGAATTATTGGCACTGTCGCAGTCGTCTCAGCAGGGGGCGCTGCGACCGCAGAAGCGACCTTGTCGCGTGACATACCGCAAGTGTCAAGGCATGCCATCCCCTACCAGTCGCAAGCGCCGAGGAAGGGCGCGATTAAGTACCCAAGGCCCTCGAAGGGGGAGGAGGTGAAACGAAATGAGTGTAGAAGAGAACCTGAAGCTGGTCGACGCCGGTTTGGAGGCCTACAATGCCCATGACTGGGACCGCTTCTTCGAATTCTATGCGGAGTCCGTAGTGAACTACGGCCCGAACCTGCCCGAACCCTCCAAGGGCCTGGCGGCCCTTCGCGAGCGGTTTGAGACTAATGAAATTGCTTTCCCAGACCACCGCATGGAGAAGGTGCGGGCCTTCGGCCAGGGCGACTATGTCTGCGTGGAGACCGTCTGGAAGGGAACCCACAAGGGGCCCATGCAGGGTCCGAAGGGCGAAACGATACCCGCCACAAACAAGAGCGTACAGACTCCGATGACCATGGTCCTCAAGATCGAGGAAGGTAAAGTCACTGAGGACCACGGCTACTGGGACCAGCTCGCGACGTTGTCTCAGCTCGGCCTGGCACCGTAGCCGGTCGCTAGACGCTTGGCGTGGTCCGCCCGTGCCCTTCGCAATTTAAGGGTCCCGTCGCCGACGTGGTCAAACTCCACCCCTCAGCCATCAGGCTGACGACCGTGGCGAGCGTGGCCTGATTCCGACGAATGTCAACGATTCCCGGACTTCCCTGGACGAGTGCGTCTCCAGGAGGAGGTGGATCCACGCCTATCTCAGTGCTGCCTTGAATCCAAACATGCCCAGAGTGTCCGCTAGCCTCCAAAGAAAAAAGAAAAAGAGGGGCAGATTTCCGGCCGCTTTACCAATGGAATATGCCTTCTGCTGCCGTCCCGCACCCGGAGGGATCACCATCGGGCTTGGAGGGGCGAAGGTAGAAGAGTGCCGAGGCGCCATGGCGGAAGGTGGAGCCCGGCACAGGCCATGTGAGGTGGGACAGGACTCGTGGGACCCCCTACCAAGCCGTGCGCACGACTGCTCACCTCCCTGAGTCCCTGAAGGAGCTATTGCCCCGCCGTTGGGAGCGGATCGGCGAGGTCCTCGTCCTCCGGCTGCCTCCCGAGCTGGAAGCCTACCGGGAAGCGGTGGGGGAAGCCTACGGGCGTGTCCTTCGAGCGCAGGCCGTCGTCGAGGAGACGGATGGGATTCGTGGCGCGTGGCGCACCCCCCAGACGCGAGTTCTCTGGGGGGAGGATACGGAGACCGTACACCAGGAACACGGAATCCGCTATCGCCTCGACCCAACGCAGGTCATGTTCAGTTCCGGGAATCTGGCAGAACGGAGGCGCATGGGCAAAGTCTGCCGCCCGGGTGAGCAGGTCGTCGACATGTTCGCGGGCGTCGGCTACTTTGCCCTCCCCATGGCTCTGCACGGAGGGGCCCGACGGGTCGTTGCGTGTGAGATCAACCCCACGGCCTTCCGCTACCTATGTGAGAACGTGCAGATGAACGGCGCAGCCGCCGTAGAGGCTCGGCTGGGAGATTGTCGGGAGACGGTCCCGGAAGGCATGGCGGATCGCGTGGTTATGGGCTACCTGCGGGACACGTTTCGTTTCTTGCCTACTGCCTTCCGGGCCCTTCGGGACCGGGGCTGGATTCACTACCACGAGGCATGTCCGGACCGGGCGGCGGACCGCCTTGAACGCCATCTGCGCACGGTGGCCGAGGAGGTTGGGCGCACGGTGGAATCCTCGAACCTTCGAAGGGTGAAAGCCTACGCACCGAGGGTGTCCCATTGGGTGCTGGATGCCCACATCACGTAGGGAGGACCTCGCTGGATCCGCTTGCCGTCAGGAGCTCCTGAAGCGACTCCCGGTACCCCGCGCCTTCCGAACCCAATAGGTCACGGGCCATGGGGGTCAGGAATTCGGCGAGCTCCCGTTCCTCCTTCCGGAAGGTCCATCCCTTCCCTTTCGCGGCCTCCAGGGCCAAGAGAAACGCGAGGGATACGACCTTTTCCTTTCCCCCGGCCTGTAGCCCGTGGGTTGCCCGGATGACGGCCTCCTCCTTCCCGTCGGTCTTGAAGGCCCGGGCGACTCTGTCGGCAAGGCTGGCCAAAGGCGGCAGCGTGTCCCAGCTCGGGAGTCGAGAGAGGACATCCATGTCCTTCCGAGTGTCCAAGGCTTCCTGCACGACCTGCTCACGGCTTCTCCCCTCGGCCTGGGCGGCCTTCCAGAGCGCCTCGGCCAATTCCTGATCATTCAAGAGGGAGGCGAGAAGACGCTCCACGTCCTCCTCCTCGAGGGCGCCCAACAGCTTAGCCAGGCTCGCCTCGGAGACCGCGATGCCACCCTCCCGACCCTCCAGGAGGGAATCGAGGGTCGGTCTCAGTCCTTCGGGGACCCCCACAGCCCGGAGGAACGCCTCGGGGTCGCCCTCAAAGCAATGGTCTCCGAGGATGTAGGCACCCGCCGCAGTGGCCTCCTCGATGGCGCGTGCTGTCTCCCGTTTCAGAATCTCGTCCGCGCCCTTCTTCCCGTCGAGATAGAGCAGCGCCGCCCCGCTCACCAGCGGCCGGTCCTCCCCTAGCCCGCACAGGTCCCCCGCGCATCCGAGACGGAGGCGCAGGGAGAGATCGAAGGAGGATGCCAGGTCCGGCAGGACCATCCGTTCGGCCAAGAACGCGGGAAGGTTCCCACCGGAAGGCTGACACTTCCCGCACAGGGCTATCTTGATCCCCGCCCCTCGCCAATGCACCACAAGAGTCGGTTGCGTGCCCGCATGCGGGCAGGCCACCCCATCCTCGTCCTGCGTGAGGTTCTGTTTCAGCCTCGCGAGGCTCTCCTGGACGAACGCTTCCGGGGGTCGATCCTCGCGGCAAGACGTAACCATGCCCTCTCGGAGGGAGTAGACGTGCAGGCGATGCTTCCGCGCGTACTCACCCACGGTCAACAGCCGGAGTTCGGGCACGTTGTAGTATTGAACGCCCACGAGCTGTTCGCGAGGCGCTCGCCCTCGGTGGGCGTATTGGAAGGTCCCGAAGGGCGTTTTGGCGGGGGCCAGATAGTCGGCCTTCTCCTGCAGGCCCATGAGGAGGGTCGCAGCGTACGCCCGGGCCAGGGGATGACCTCGGCGGGCCATGTACTGTAGCCGGGACTCGTCCTCCGCTGCGGGAACGACCTTCTGCAGCTTGGCCAGGATGGCGTCGAAGGGGCAGCGGGGACAGCTTTCCTTCAGACACGAAGGAACCAGGAGTTCCGGCCGGTCCCGGAGGGCCTTCGCCTTGGCGATGAGCTCCCGCTCCAGCACCTTCGGGGCGGTCCGAATCCCCGTTCGAACCTTCCTGACCACAGGGAGACGATTCAGGATACCGGTATAAACCCTCCAGATGCCGCCGCCCTCTCTCCCGTGAAACCTTTAATCGATACGCCTTCTAGCCCCTCGCATGTCGCCCGTCCCACGCCGCGAGCGTGTTCTCCAAAACACCGTCGAGGTGGTGACGGAGGCCGAGCTAGGGGCCCTGCTCGAGGGCGGCGGGAAGCCCCGGGCGTACATCGGCCTTGAGCCCAGCGGTTTCTTGCACCTCGGAACCGGCCCGATGGTGGCCGACAAGATGAAGGACCTGGTGGAGGCGGGATTCGATATGACCGTCCTCCTGGCCGATTGGCACGCCTACATCAACGACAAGTTCGGAGGGGATTGGGAGGCCATCCGACGCTGTGCGTCCTACTTTGTCGAGGCCTACGGGGCCCTCGGTGTGCCGGACTCGGTCCGCTTCGTGTACGCCAGCGACCTCGTCCAAGAGGAGGGGTATTGGCGTAACGTTCTGCGGGTCGCGAAGGCCTCTACCCTCGCACGCATCCGGCGCGCCCTGGACATCATGGGGCGGAAGGAGGAGGAGGCAGATCTGGACGCCTCCAAGCTCTTCTACCCCGCGATGCAGGTCACGGACATCCATACCCTCGACCTGGACCTCGCGTACGGGGGGATGGACCAGCGCCATGCCCACATGCTCTACCGGGAGGTCGCGCCGAAGCTGGGGTGGAAGCAGGTCGTGGCCCTCCATACCCCCCTCCTCACGGGGCTGCAGGGGGGCGGGCGGATGGATTCCTGGGACTCCAAGATGAGCAAGTCTCGTCCCGAGACGAGCATTTTCATCCACGACACGCCCGAAACAATCGCCGAAAAGGTCGACCGGGCCTACGGCCCCCCTCGGGAAGTCCAAGGGAATCCCCTTCTGGAGTTCTACCGCTTCCTCCTGTTCCCCCGCTCTGCACCCCTTACCGTGGAGCGCGAGGACCGCCACGGTGGGGACGTGACGTACGAGGCGTACTCGGCCTTGGAGGCGGATTACCGCAAGGGGGATCTCCACCCCAAGGACCTCAAGGCCGCGGCGGCGCGCCACCTGACCCAACTGCTGGAACCCGCACGCTCCTACTTCGAGCGTCATCCCGAGGGGCTGCGGAAGGTCCAGGAACTCGTGGACGCATGACCGCCTCGCGTCGGGTGCGAGGGGCCGGAGTCTGGGCGATCCTCGGGGGCATCCTCCTTGAGGTCGGTCACTTCTCTGCAGTGGGCTTCTGGGAGTCGATTCTCTCCCTCCTCGCCTCCCTCCTTCCCGCTGCCACGGCCCTCATCCGCGCCCTGGGCCTATTCGTCCTGCTAATCGCGTCTCTTGGGGGGCTGGCGGCGATCGTCGCCGGGATCCTCTTCCTCCGGGACCACACGAGGACCGGCCGACTCCTGATCGGGTTCGCCGTCGGGTTCAGCCTCCTCTCCGTCCTGATCTACCTGATCACCTCGATCCTGGGACGAAACGCCACGCTGTCCGGGAACACGCTTGTCGTCGTCGTCGGGCTGTTCCTGGCGATCTACGCACGGGGTCTTGCGAAAAAGGGGCAACCCCCGGGCTCCTGAGCGTGGGAAGGCCACCCCTAGAGGCGTCGATCAGCCGGTCGGCTCGGATATGTCCTTCCCGGGACGCTGGTTCCGTAAGTCGGCGGGGGTCGCGCCCCAGAGGAGCAGGAAGCCGGCAAAGCCCAGACCCATCAGGAGGAGGAACGGCGTGTGGATGCCGAACGCATCCGCCATCACGCCGGCCGCATACCCGGCGATAGCACCCCCCACGAGCTGCAACCCAAAGACGATGCCGAACGTGGCCCCTCCGATCACGTCCTCTGTCGATTCCGAGATAAAGGCGAAGAGAGCGGGGTAGGTGATGAAGAGGCCGACGCCGAACAACAGGAATGTCGGGATGAGGAGGGCGGGTGGCGGGGTCAAGCTCAGTACCAGCCCGGCGATGCCCACGATGAAGTAGGCCATGAGGAGGGAACGGAACCGACCGAGGGCCGCGCTGATGCGGCCGTAGTAGTAGGCAGCGAAGACACCCGCCGCGATCCAGAGGGCAATGACGAAGTTCGCCGTGTCCTCCGTGAAAGCAAGCCGCTGGACGAGGAGGGAGTTCCCGAAGCCTATCGTGATCGTGTAGGCGGCCCCCCCGATGCTCAGAGGCACAATCCAGAGGGCCACCCGCCGGAGGATCTGCGTCCACGGTGGCGTTCTCGGAGCCCCTTTGATGGCGGACTCCGAAGCCACCCCGCGGGAGAGAAGATATCCCACGAGGGCCGCAACGAGGGCGAATCCGCCCCAGAGGAGCAGGGGGACCTGCCACCCGAACAGGAGGCCCAGATAGCCCGAGGAGGCGAAGGCCACGATGACACCCAGGTCACCCAGGGCGCTTTGGAAGCCCATGGCGTGGTCGATGTCTCGTTTGAACACCCTGCCGACCCAGGAAATGCCTACCGGGTGGTAGACGCTCGCCCCGATCCGCCCGATGGCGACGAAGAGAAGAAGCACGGCAAAGGTCTGGGCCAACGCGGTGAAGAGGGAGGCCACGCCCAGGATGACCATCCCGGCGGGAAGGAGGAGGCGCGTGGGGCCGCGATCGCTCCAGGTGCCAAAGACGATCTGAAGGACCACTGTGACCCCGAGGGCGGCGGCAAGAAGAATCCCGATCTGGGTGAAATTCGTCAGGACGTTTTCCGCGAGAAGAAGGGGGAAGAGGGCGGGAATCGCCACGACGGTTCCGTCGTTGGCCGCGTGATACAGGCCCATGGCCACAAGCGCCCTCCGGTCGGAAGCCACGAGCGGTTCTAAACCGCGGGCTGGTTAAAGGTTGAGCCGGCGAGGATCGATCCCTAAGTAAGGGCTCTGCCTCGATGGCATCGTTGGCCCAGCGGGGGTGGTCCCACGCGAAAGAGCGAGATTCGGAACCGGATCTGGACCCGACTCGAGACGGAGGGGGTGGCCCGGTTCCCGTGGCCGGCCAAGGGCAGAATCCCCAATTTCGAAGGGTCGAGGGACGCCGCGGAAATGCTGTCGGAGCTCGATGTGAGGGCGGACGCGAGGGCCATCAAGGCGAACCCGGACAGCCCGCAGCGTTGGGCTCGGCGCCTGGCGCTCCGGGCTGGCAAGATCCTGTACATGGCGGTTCCTCGCTTGACCCAGGTGGAGGCCTTCGTCGAGTTGGATCCAAGGCGCCTCGATTCCCCCGAGCGGGCAGCCACGATCAAGGGGGCCTTCGCCCTCGGCAGGCCCGTTCATCCGAAGCACATCCCTCCGATTGATCTTGTCCTCACCGGATCCGTCGCCGTGAATGCGAGGGGCGGCAGGCTCGGGAAGGGCGGCGGTTACTCCGACCTGGAACACGCCCTAGGGCGAACCTTCGAGTTCGTTCAGGAGGCCGCCCCCATCGTCACGACGGTGCACCCGCTGCAGCTCGTCCGTGGGGCGATTCCCATGCTCGAGCACGACATTCCGGTCGACTATGTAGCGTTCCCCGAACAAGTCCTCCCTACGATGTCCACTCACGTGCGGCCGGACGGGATCGATTGGGATCTTCTCCCTGAGGCGAAGATTAAGGCCATCCCCCTACTTCGGAGCCTTGTGGAACGGGATCCGGCCTCCGGAGGGACCTGATGCTCATCCTCGTCAACGGTCTCATGGCCTACCACGCGGGTAAGACGACCCTCGGCCGCGCGATTCTTCTCCGCGCGAGGGAGGCGGGAGACGATTTTGTCGCGATGAAACCCCGCTCGGCCCATAACTATTGGGAACACTACGATCACTCCCGAGCGGTCCAGGAAATGGGACTCCTGGTCAGTCTGGACGCCGTCACACTCCACGCTTTGAGTCGAGATCCCCCGGAAGTGTCTCTTCTCAATCCCTACCATCAGATGGTCTGCCCCCTCGACACGCTGCGCCTGAAGGAGGAAGAGGAGCACATGCTGGGGGACACGGAGGACGGGATTCTCGCGGAGCGCCTCACGGACGCCCGTGGCCACAGCACCCTGTTCGTAAATCGTCGTCCCCATCTGTTCGTGGCCCCACCCGAGTTCCTCGACAGCCTGGTCGCGAAGGCGGATCAGACGACGCCCTTCCACTCCTCCCCGGTCACCGAGGGCCTGGCCTCCGTGGACGAGCCCATCCGAGAGGTGTTCGAGGCCGTGTCGGCCAAGCACGAACACCTTCTCCTCGAGAGCCAAAGCGATACGATCTGGCCCCTCCGCCTGGAGCCGGGGGAGGTCGACCTCATGATCTCCGTCGGAGGAGGCGCGGCCTTCCTCTTTGACCCGCAGGACGTCGCCAAGGCGCAGGAGGTGGTTGGAGGAGGGACCATGGCCGGCCTCCTGCGCTACGTGAAGCCCATGCAAAGCTTTCGGTTGCCTCAGCTCTCCTCCGATGAGCGGAACGACGAAACCCGCCTGCAGGAGGCCTACGCCTCCATTCTCGAGGTCCTCTGGAAGGGAGGATAGCGCCGTCCCACCCGCCTCCAACCAACTAGCAAAGCGTTTTCTAGCACCGGCCGGCTCGCGACGAGAGGCATCCGATCGTGAAGGAGTACGACGTCATCGCCATCGGGACCGGATCCGTCATGCACGTCATCGACGGAATAATCACTCGAGACCCGGAGACCCAGGCCGCCGTGATCGACAAGGATGAGGCCGGCGGGATCTGCATGACCCGGGGGTGCATCCCCTCGAAGATCCTCCTGTACCCGGCGGAGGTCATTCGGACCGTCGAGCGGGCCGGCCTCTTCGGGATCACCGCAAAGGTCCAGAAGGTTGACTTTGCGCAGGTGATGGGGCGGATGCGCTCCATCATCGACGCCGATATTGCACGAATCGAACGGGGCCTCACCGAGTCCGAGAACATCGATTACTACCACGAAGAGGCCCATTTCGTGGAGCCCTACACCATGGAGGTGGCGGGGCAGACCATCCATTCCGACCTCATCTTCCTGGGGGCGGGCTCCGAGCCGATCATCCCTCCGATTGAGGGTTTGGAAGAGGTGGGATACCTCACGAGCGACTCCTTCCTTCACATCACGGAGCTTCCGCAGACCGCCGCGGTCATCGGGGGCGGCTTCATCGCGGCCGAGTACGGCCACTTCCTCGCGGCCATGGGGTCGGAGGTCACGATTCTCGGCCGGAATCCTCAGTTTCTTCCCCAGGAGGAGCCGGAGATTTCCGCCCTGGCGAAGCGAGAGCTCGAGAAGCACATGACCATCCTCACGAATCACGAAGTTCGCGCGGCGCGGGAGGGCGGCGGAAAGAAGCAGCTCGTGGCCGTGGATCGAGACAACGGGGAGGAACGGACCGTCACGGCGGACGAGATCCTCGTGGCTGCGGGACGCGGCCCCACGACCCATCGGCTCCACCTGGAGAAGGGTGGCATCAAGACGGACGACCGTGGGTGGATCGTCGTGGACGAGCACCTCCAGACCTCGCAGCCCAACGTCTACGCCCTCGGGGACGCCTTGGGGCGCCACCACTTCAAGCATACGGCCAACTACGAGGCGACGGTGGCCTACTACAACGCCGTCCTCAGACACGAGACCCACCCCGACTACCACGCGATCCCCCATGCCGTGTTCACGTACCCGGAGGTGGCCGGTGCGGGTATGAGGGAGAAGGAGGCCGTGGCCGAGTACGGGGAGGACAAGGTCGGCATCGGCTTCTATCGGTACGAGGACGCGGCGAAGGGCGAGGCGATGGCCGTCAAGGACGCCTTCGTCAAGATCATCCTGGAGCGGGAGACGTACAGCATCCTGGGGGCCCACATCATCGGACCCCAGGCCTCCGTCCTCATCCAGGAGGTCATCAACCTCATGTACACGGAGGACCGGAGCGCGCTGCCCATCGTGAACGGGATGCACATCCACCCCGCCCTGAGTGAGGTCGTGGAGCGTTCCTTGTGGACCCTTCTGACGCCGGCTCAGTATCAGCATGTCCTACACGAGCACGGGCTTGCCGCGCGGTAAGCACAAGATGTCCGTTCCATGAGTGAGCTCCCGACCCTCCTCCTTCTCGCCTCGTTGGCGGGAGCTGCCATTCCGGTCGGCGGCCTCTTCGCCTACCGAGAGCGTCTCAGGATGGGCCACTTCCGATTGGAGGTCCTCTATTTCCTCGTGGCCTTCGGGGGCGGAGTCGTCTTGTCCGCCGTGGCCCTCGTCCTCGTGCCTCTAGGCCTCGAGGCCCTGAGTCTTCCCGAGGCCATCCTGGCCTTCTCCTCCGGAGCCCTGGTCTTTCTCGCGATCAATCGGGCCATCGAGATGCGCGGCCAGATGGCCGCTCAGTCGATTAACCTGGTCGCCGACTACATCCCGGAATCCATCGCCTTGGGTGCGGCCTTCGCCGCGGGTGGGCCGCTGGGCCCCCTTCTCGCCTTCCTCATCGGCACCCAGAACCTCCCGGAGGGATTCAACTCCTATCGTGAGCTCAAGGAGGGAGGCCGCACGGCGCGACGCTGCCTCGCCATTCTGGGCGTCGTGGCGATTCTTGGGCCCATCGCGGCATTATTGGGCTTTTTCCTCTTCGGTGGCCAGGCTCGCATCGTAGGTTGGATGTTCCTCTTCGCGGCGGGGGGGATTCTTTACACCGTCTTTCAAGACGTCGCCCCCATGGCCAAATACGAGGGACACTGGCTCCCCGCGCTGGGTGCAATCGCCGGATTCCTCCTGGGCATGGTTGGGGAGGTTCTGATCACATCCCTTCCCTGAGCCGGTAACGCATGGCCAGGGTCTGCGCTCTCACGGGAGGCCTTCCGGAAGGCTTTTACTCGCCCTACGTGATCCCCCTTCGCCAGGAGACGGCGGGCGGCTGACGGTGCCTCCGGGCGCTGAGGAAAGTCCCCCCTCCATCGAGACGCGGCCTCGTGCAAGCGAG
>JAJISK010000059.1 GCA_022848785.1 Thermoplasmatota archaeon | reverse complement strand
GAACCTCCTCATCCTCATGTTCATGTTCCTCAGTTCCGCCTTCTACCCGGCGAGCGCGGCTCCGCCGGCCATCCAGGCCGTCCTATACCTGAACCCCCTCACCCACGCCGCCGATGTGCTTCGCTTTGGCCTGTTCGGATTGGCCTCGCCCTTTGTACTGTGGGAAGGGCTCGCCCTGGTTGCGGAGGGGGCAGCGGTCTTCTTCCTGGCCGTTCTGGCCTTCCGTAGAATCAAGGTTTAGCCCCGCCTCCCGGACATCAGGCTGGTTGACACCGAACAATCAGGGATGGCGGATCTCTCCTCCCGAGACCGGCACGAGAGGCTCTAAACAGTTACCCCGGTGCGAAGAGGTCGGAAGGCGACTAGGGCTCTGCGAATGAGCGAGGGTATTCGGGTAGCCGCACGGCCTCGCTAGGGCCCCGCCTCCTACAACATTGACTGTAAATGACAGGGGCTGTCGCGCTAACATACTGCAACCGTCAAGTCGTGCCATCGCATACCCCCCCCCCGAGGAGGGATCTCATGGTACGGGAGGAGATAGGGTGGGTCCTCTTGCTTCTGGGCATCGCCTTAGTTCTCGATATCTTCGGGTACAGCTTGACCAGCGGTTGAGGTAAATCCACATGAACGCGGAGTACTGGAAGAATCGCTACGAAAGTAACAGAGCTATCCATCGGTCCGTATCGGCGGCCATCCCAATCCCACCCGGTCCACTCCAGGCAGAGCTTGCCCGTTTACCACATGAACCGAAACGCACAAGGCCGAGCGTGATTCTGACTCTGCAATGAGCTTCCTTGACGTGGAGACCTGGGACCGAATTCGAATCGCAAACCAGGTGCTCCAGGCGCTTTGGGACTACTTGGACAGTCGCGACGAGAACGTGGACCAACCCCAGGACGATTCCGGCCTCGCCGGAGCCCTGTATTGGGTGGGTCAGTGCCGAAGAGACAGAGAAAAGGGAATCGTGACGGAGAAGCTCGACGGGGTCATATGGGAACCTGGCCAGGGCGGCTGGGTGTGTGAGCGGCATCTCATCAGCCCCGATGAGGCGGCAGGCGCAGAATAGCGTGTGGCAATGGCCACATCGGCACCCTCCGACCCCCATCCGACGTCCAGGTCTGAACGTCGAAATCTCTCCGAACCCGGATTGCGGGAGTGAGGCTTGATCAACTAATACAGGGATGCACAGGTGAGAAATACTTCCAGGTCTCGTCAGCAGATTTATGGCGACATCAAAGGATGGGGAGGTGGTGCGGGCGCGACTCGTTGAGGCCATTGAAGAGGGAGATGTGGACGAGGTTCGGGAGCTCCTCGAAGGCGATCCGGGTCTAATCTCGGCCAAGAATTCCGACGGCGCGAGCCCCATGATCTGGGCGGCGTACTACCGTCAGGCCGCCATCGCGGACCACCTCATGCGTCAGGGCGCGCGGCCAGATGTATTCGAAGCGTCCGCCCTCGACTTGAAAGATCGGCTCAGGGAGCTCCTCTGGACCGACCGGACGTTGGTGGAGAGCTACAGCTTCGATGGCTGGACCCCTCTTCACCTCGCGGCCCACTTCGGAAGCTTGGATGCCCTTCGCACCTTGCTCTCGAAGGGGGCCAGCCACCGTGCCCTCTCCCATAACAGCAACGGGAACCAGCCACTCCAGGCGGCGGCCGCGAGCCGGCAGGGTGATGCAGTGGCCATCCTCCTGGAGGTCGGAGCGGACGTGGACGCCCCCCCAGCGAGGGGGGGTTTACGGCCCTCCACTCTGCGGCGGCCAGCGGCGACACGGAGATGACACGGATGTTGCTGGAGGCGGGGGCCACAGTCGATGTGCCGGCGCAAGGGGGAAAGACACCGATGGAGTTCGCCATCGAGGCCGACCACCCGGAAGTCGTCGACCTGCTCGAGCGGGCCGGCAGGTCGTAGCGGACGGACTTGACAGGGGACTCAGAAACCTCCATCATGCGTCGGTCGGACCGATGGAGGGCCAGCCCAAAGCCTATAGGGCCGGATGACCTCCCATCCTCGGGAGGCGGGCAGCCGCTCCTCGAGGCCGGAGGGGCCCCGGTTGGTGGTCGGATGAAAACGGTTGTGGATGGTCCCCTGCGCGCGGACCAGGTCAAGGGATTGAAGCGGCTCAAGGGCAGCATTCGCGAGCTGCACGAGCAATTTCGGAAGCTGGAGGACGAGCTCCGGAAATTCCTCCCGAACTTCAAGGAGTGGACCATTCGTCCCGTGGATCTGAAGCCCGTCTGGTGGAACTTTGACGAGTTGTACAAGGCCGATTACCACGGAACGGACCAGGAGTTGTATGAGGTCATCGTCTCCCCGGAGGGGAAGCTCCAGGTGACGCGCCTCTGAGGGCGCACTCGTGACGCGCGCATGGTCGAAATCTGGATCGTCCTCGCGCTAGGCGCGACCTTGGGATGGGGATTGGGACAGGTCGCCGCGAAGCGGGGCGTGGGGGCCCTCGGCCCTCGCAAGATGGCCGCGATGGTGGCGCTGGGGGAGGCCGGCGTGTTCCTGGCGGCCTACCTGGCCTTCGGCGCCCCCTCCCTCGGTGGGAGCCGGGGTCTCCTTCTGGGCCTGGGCGCCGGTCTCACCGGCATGCTGGGCTTCGTTGCCTACTACGAGACCATCGCCCGGGGCACGATCTCGCGGGTTGGAACCATCGTCGCAGCCTACCCTGCGGTCACGGTCATCCTCGCGTTGGCCTTCCTGGGCGAGACCATCACGCTAACTCAGGGACTCGGAATCGCGCTCCTTTTGGGTTCTGCCGTCCTTCTGGGACGGAGAGAGAGGCAGACGGCGAGGGCGGGAGGGAGGCTGTTGACGATACTCGTGCTCCTCTCCTTCCTGTTGTGGGGCGTCTGGGGGTTCCTCGTTAAGGTCGCCGTGACGGAACTCGGGGAGGGACCGACCTTCTTCTACTTTGGCGTCTCCAACCTCCTCGTAGGTGTCCCTCTCCTGCTCTTCGTGGGAGCCAGAGCTTCGGGACGCTTCCTGGCGAAGCGGCGACTGCTCGCCTGGCCGACATTGACCATCGTGATGGGTTCCGGTGGGGTGATCCTGATGACGCTGGCCCTTGTCGACGGACCGGTCTCGCTCGTGGCCGCGCTGACGGGGGCGTATCCCATGATCACGGTCCTGGCGGCCACAACCCTTCTACACGAGCGGTTCACCTGGATCGATGTCCTCGCCGTGGTCGCGTTCGTCGTTGGCTTGCTCGCGGTAGTCCTGGTCTGACCGCCCGCCGACTCTGAAGATACGGCATGGTTCAGCCCGGCCCGACGGTGACCCGGAACACCAAGGCTAACGCGAGAAACGCGAGGGTTACGACCACCACGCCCACATCGCCGGGGCCCACCACGAGATCGACCGTGTTCGTTCGGGTGGGGTAGGCAAAGGTCGCCCGCGCCTCCATCGCTTCCCCGAGGCGAACGGAGCGGCGCAGGACGCTGACGAACAGGGGGAGCAGGAGGGGAATCCCGGCGCGCCACAACCGTCGGAGGCGTCCTCCCGTCTCGAGGTCGAGGCCTCGCGCCACCTGCGCCTCACGAATTCGCGTTGCCTCCTCCCCCAGCGTCGGGAGGAACCGGAAGGCGAGGCTGAGGGTCAGCACGAAGAAGTACGGGACCCGGAGAGAGAGGAGCAAGGCCTCGAGGTCGTCCAGGCTCGTTGTGAGGAAGAAGACGCTCGTCGCCACGAGCATGAGGACGAGGCGAGCATATACCAAGAGGCTGAAGGTCAGGGCCTCCCTCGTGATCGCCAGCCCGCCGAGGAGGGGTGTGTCCGGCGGGGTGAGGGTCATCAGTACCTCCGCCTGGCTGGGCGGAAAGGTCAGCGCGGAGTGCAGCAGAACATTCAGCGGCACCAGCAGGAGGCCGAGGATCGCGTAGAGACGAAGGGAGTCCACGAGGGGACGACCTAAGCGGCCAACGAGGACCAGGAGGGTCAGGGGAACGAGGGCCAGCAGGACCACGGCGAGGTCCCACCAAAGCCAGAGGAACAGAATCAGGGCGGCGACGATGAGCAGCTTCGCACGAGGATCGAGACGGTGAAGCGGGGTGTCCTCCTCTTGGTAGCGGAAGGCATCCAGGGCCGTGCTCACGAGACCGCCTCCACCCGCCGTTGGACCTCATGATAGAGAGCGGAATCCGGCGAGATCCCTCGCGCACGCATCGTTGCGAGTAAGAGGGGAGCCATCGCCTCATGGAGCCCCGCATCCGCCAGATCTGACCTGCTCAGGACGTCCCTCGTCCGGCCTTCGAAGAGCACACGACCCCGCCGTAGGACGACGGCGCGCTCAGTGGACGCGTAGGCAAAGTCCACGTCGTGGGTGATGAAGAAGACGGTTCTGCCTTCGGCCGTCAATCGATCCGCCATCCTCGCCAGACGGCGCTTCCGGCCGTAATCCATCCCCTTCGTCGGCTCATCAAGGAGGAGCACCCGCGGTCGAAGGGCGAAACTCGAGGCGAAGGCAACGCTCTTCCGTTCCCCTCCGCTCAGCGCGGCCGGGAGTCGATACCGGTCCTCCCACAGGTCAAAATCGTGAAGGGCTGTCCCCACCCGCTCCTCAACCTGGCCAGGCGAGAGGCCGTAGTTCCTGGGCCCGAAGGCGACTTCATCCCAGACCCGCTCCAAGAAGATCTGGTGGTCGGGGTTCTGGAACACGATCCCGACCTCTCGGGCGATGTCATGGGTTGTCAAGGTCTCGTAATCCACGTCGCCCAGCCGAACCGACCCCTTCGAGGGACGCACGAGCCCGACCATGATTCGTGCCAGGGTCGTCTTGCCCGACCCGTTTTCCCCCAGCAGCGCGACCCGTTGCCCGGGCAGAACGTCGAGACTGATGCCGCGGATCGCCGGCGTCCCGTTCGGGTAGACGTAGTGGACGTCGCGGAGGCTAAGCAGCGGCTTCGAGCACATCGGAGAGGTTCCTCCCGTTCGGCACCAGACTGTCGACCAGCTCCTCGGGGGTCAGGGGGCACGGAACGTCGAGTCCCAGTTGGCTCAGACGACGCCACACACGAACGGCCGTCGGGATCTCGACCCCCCACCCCCCCAACTCGGGCCGGGCCATGACCTCCCGAGGTGCCCCATCGAGGGCAACCCGGCCACGATGCATAACCACAACGCGGTCCACCGCGCCGAGGAGGTCGCCGAGGCGGTGGTCCGTGATGATCATCGTCTTCGACTCGCTCCGGACCAGCCTCTCGATCGTTCCGAGAACCTCTTGGCGACCTCGTGGATCGAGCTCCGAGGCAGGCTCGTCGAGGAGGAGGACCTGAGGCCCCATCGCCAGGACGCCCGCCAAGGCGAGACGCTGCATCTGGCCCCCGCTCAACGCGGAGGTCTCCTGTGCCGCGAGATCGCCAAGTCCTACGGCTTCGAGCGACTGGTTCACCCTCTCTGCGATGACCTCCTTATCCCATCCCAGGTTTTCCAACCCAAAGGCCACATCTCTTCCTACCTTCCCCGCAATGATCTGGTCCTCCGGGGACTGGAAGACGCTCCCTACGAATGTGGCCACTCGATTCGGGCGGAGGGAGAGCTCATCCCGGCCTTCCACCGTCACTTCTCCGTGGGCCTCTCACTCGTAGAAGTCGGGGATGAGG
>JAJISK010000058.1 GCA_022848785.1 Thermoplasmatota archaeon | reverse complement strand
CCCTGCTACCTGGGCCGCGCCAATGGCATCTTCGAGCCTCCGAGGAGGCTCCTAGAGTCGGTGCCCGGCCTGGAGCTCGAGGAGTTGCGGGACAACCGGCAGAACGCCCTCTGCTGCGGAGGGGGCGGGGGGGGCATGTGGCGAGACGAGGGGGGAGAGCGCCTGTCCGACAAGCGGGTCGAACAGGTGAAGGAGGCGGACATTCCCCTCCTGGCCACGTCGTGCCCCTACTGCGTCCAGAACTTTGAGGACAGCACCCACCGGATGGAGGGACCCCGGGTCGTCGATGTCATGGAGCTCCTCGCCCGGCCCAAGGCGGTGCGAGGATGAACCCTGAGGGGCCGGAGGACGCGTATCGGGGCCTCTGGGTCTACCTGGAGCAGCAGGGCAATCTCCTCCCCGTAGGCCTCGAACTCCTGGGTAAAGGTCGGGAGCTGGCCGACGAGCTCGGCGAGTCCCTCACAGCCATCATCCTGGGCCCCGGGACAAGCGACCTGGGAAGCGAGGCCGTTCGCTACGGGGCGGACGAGGTCCTCGTGGTGGATCATCCCCTCCTGGAGGGGTACACGACGGACGGTCACGCGAAGGCGATGACCCAGATGATCGAGGAGAGGAAGCCCAACATCCTGCTGTTCGGCGCGACGTACAATGGACGGGACCTGGCCGGCCGGTTGGCGGTCCGACTCTCCACGGGGCTGACGGCCAATGCCACGCGGCTCGAGGTGGACCGGGAGAAGGGCCTCCTGCTGTCTGCCGTCCCAGGCTTTGGCGGAAGCATCCTGGCCATCATCAAGTCCGAGCACGGGCGACCCCAGATGTCTACGGTGCGCCCGGGCATCTTTGCACCTCTAGAGCCCGACGACACGCGGGAGGGACGAATCGAGACGGTCGCCGTGGACCTCCGTCCGGAGGAGATTCGTTGCCGCGTCTTGGAGCGGAGTGTTCGCCCGCGGGAAGAGATCGGCTCCGCGGAACGGACCCTCGTGGCGGGCATGGGAACCGGAGGCGACCTGACATTGCTCGAAGACCTGGCCTCCCTTCTGGAGGCGTCCATCGGGGTGACAAGGCCCTTGGTAGACAACGGCGTCGCAGGCCGGGAAAGGCAGGTCGGCTCCACGGGCATCTCCCTGCGGTCGAAGCTAGCCATCGTCCTCGGAGCGAGCGGCGCAAGCCACTTCGTCTCGGGCCTGAGAGACGTGGGCACCGTCGTGGCCATCAACACGGACGAGAACGCCCCGATCTTCGACGAGGCGGACGTATGTGTGATCGGGGACCTCTTCGAAATCCTGCCGCCCCTCATTGAGAGGCTTGAAAGGGCGAAAATGGTGATGGCATGACCCCCCGCATCGTCGTCCTTCTGAAGGTCGTCCCGAAGCCCGAAGAAGTCCGTCTGAATCCGGAGACGAGAACCCTGGACCGGGCGGGCGCGGAGAACGTACTGAACCCGCCAGACAAGAACGCCCTCGAGGTGGCCCTTGAACTCAAGGACACCCACGGCGGCACGGTCACCCTCGTCTCCATGGGGCCGCCCCTGTTCAAGGACTACCTGGGGCTCTGCCTGGGCATGGGAGCCGACCGGGCAATCCTCCTGAGCGACCGGCTCTTTGCGGGCGCAGACACGTACCCAACCTCCCGCACCCTGGCCCGGGCCATTCAGAAGCTGGGAGGGTACGACCTGGTGATCTGTGGGGAGGAGTCCGCCGATGCCAGCACAGGACAGGTGCCGCCCGGCCTGGCGGAGTGGCTCGGTGTCCCCCAGATCACCTTCGTGGACGAGGTCCGAGTCCAGGGAGACGCCGTCATCGCCCGGCGGGCCCTGGGATCCAGCTACGAGGTGTTGGAAGCTGAGATGCCTGCCGTCGTATCTGTCGTGGTGGGCTCCAATGAGCCACGGTTCCCTGACTTTGACCGGGTGGAGGCGGCGGCCCAGTCCGGATGGGTGAAGGTATGGACCGCCGCGGAGCTCGGCCTGCGGGAGGACGAGGTGGGCCTCAAGGGTTCTTACACCATCGTGCATGACCTGGTGGAAGGGGAGCCTGTCGAGCGGAAGCGGCACTTCCTCCAGGGAAGCCTAGAGGAGAAGGTCCGGGCCCTTGCCGAAGCGCTGGAGCCCTTCTTGAAACCCTGAACCGTTCTCTTTCCCTCGGGCGACGGCTCCCCATACGGAGGGGTTGGCGAGCCGTGATCGCGACGGTTGACAGTAGCCGTTTCCGCCCGCCGCGAATCCGTCCTCGCCACACCCATCCGAAGTCAATCCACCAGGTTCGAGAGCACCTTCCTCATGGCCGCCCGCAGATGGCGCGCGAAGGTGCTCCGGTCGATGCCCATGTCGTCTGCGATCTCCTTCGCAGACTTCCTCCGGTGGGAGTCGAAGTAGCCCTCGGAGAGGGCCCTCCTCAACACCTCCTCCTGTCTCGCCGTCAGGCCGACGCCCCCCGCCTTCCCGAAAGCAAACCCCCCGCTCCCTTGAGAGGTAATCCTTGCCAACTCAAAACTCGGGTAGTGAGCCTGGACATGAGTAACCAAGTCTCGGGCCTCGTCTAGGTCCGAGACCGACACGGAGATCGTCTCCAAGCCTCCCGCCGCCAGCACCTTTGAGGGCATCCACCCGTCCTGAGCCAGGACCGTCCGGATGCATCGAAGGGCGACGACCGCTTGTCCCACGATTCTGTCTGAAGCCTCTTCCTTGACCTGAACCTGAGAGATCCCCTCGGCCGTCATCAGCGCGTCTCGGAAGGCCCCTGCATGCGGGCCTCGGACCTCGAAGACCTCCAGGAACGCGTCCCCTGAGGTGCCGGCCATGTCCAGGTACTCGACCTCCACATTCTCGAAGTCGCGTGTGAGGCGCACGAGGGGACAGCTGTCCGACGCCACGCGGAACTCGACCAACAGGGACGCCACCTACAAGAGTAGGAATCCCTGAATAAAGAAGGTAAGGGACGAAGGTGAGGCATGGTCGCCTCCGGGACTCTTGGTCGGCGTTTCCGGGGTTCGCCCTCGACCTAGGAGCGCAAGGTCTCGCGAGAGGCAAGCATTAAAGACACCGGCCGGACGTCGTCTCCTCGAGAGGTACAATGAAGCGACACGCGAGTGCCGTATGGATGGGCGGGCTCCGAGACGGGAAGGGCGCCTTCTCGACCGAAAGCGGGGTCCTGAAGGGGATTCCCTATTCCTTCTCCACCCGGTTCAGGGATGACCCCGGAACGAATCCCGAAGAGCTCGTGGCCGCGGCCCATGCCGGCTGTTTTTCCATGGCCCTTTCGGGCGCCCTCGGCGACGCGGGCTTCTCGCCGGAAGACATTGAAACGACGGCCACGTTGAATTTCGAGCATACCGAAACGGGGTGGACGACGACCTCGATCAACCTGGACGTGGTCGCCAAGGTTCCGGGCGCGACCAGCGAGGCCTTTCTGAAGGCCGCCAAGGGGGCGAAGGAAGGTTGCCCCATCTCGCGCTTGCTGAATACGAAAATCACACTCAATGCCGAGCTTCTCTAAGGCCGGAGGGCAGCGGAGGGAAGGAAACCGCAAGATGAGCGAAGATCGCCTAGAGACGGCCACACTGGCCGGAGGTTGCTTCTGGTGCCTTCAGCCCCTCTTTGAAGACGTGCGCGGCGTCGAAGGCGTCGAGGTCGGGTACTCGGGCGGGACCGTGGCCGATCCCTCGTACCGCCAGGTCTGCACGGGAACC
Organism: Thermoplasmatota archaeon; assembly: GCA_022848785.1. Next base: position 1,933 of record JAJISK010000058.1, on the reverse strand, counting down.
ACAGGCCACGCAGAGGCCGTCCAGATTCGCTTTGATCCAGCCGTTCTCTCGTACGAGGACCTCCTCCGAATCTTCTTTTCCGTTCACGACCCCACCACGCTCAGCCGACAAGGTCCCGACGTGGGAACTCAATACCGCTCCGCCATCTTCTTCCATACGCAGCCTCAGAAGGAGGCCGCCGATCGGGTCATTGCCGAGCTCAATCCGGGCGTCTGGCAGGATCCTATCGTCACGGAACTCACCCCGTTCGAGACCTTCTACAGGGGAGAGGAATACCACCAGAACTACTACCTTCAAAATCCCGATCAGCCGTACTGCCGAGCAATCATCACCCCGAAGGTGGTGAAGTTCCGGAAGCAGTTCCATGAAAAACTTCGCACGTCGGCCGGGGACCCTCAGCAGACCACCTAAGCCCAGGTAGGTTCGCGAAGGTGGCCGGTCGAGGAGCTCCGCTTCTCGCAGGGACCCCTCCCGATCGGGTGACGGGGGGTAGCCCGGGAGAGGCGGCTACGGCTTCCTCATCCAGATGACAAGGTAACCGATGCCGCCCAGGAGGGCCCCTAGAGCCGCCACGGCCAAGGCATAACCAATGGAATCGGCAAACGGGGCCGCGATCGCATGAATCTCCCCGGGGTTTAGGCCGCCCCCGCCAAGCTCAGTGGCGACCCCGCCAACGCCTCCCGCGTATCCAACGTACGTGAACATCAAGGCCGCCGCCAGCCCCCCGATGGATAGGAGGGCCAGGTGAAGCCAAGGCAGGAAATTCAGTACGCCACTGTAGGGCTTCCGCAAGGTCACCTCGATGTGCTGATAAAAGAGCGCCGTGGTCGCGATGGCCACCGTGAGCATCAGAAGGCCCACGCCGCCAATGAGCAACCACACGCCGATGCCTCCTGCCGACAGGGCCCGGGAGATCGGTTGTCCCAAGAGCGACAAGAGGAGGAGGCCGGAGAAGACCGCAAGTGTGACCGCACCCATCAGGATCCCCGCCACGATGAAGCGGTTGGCCCACACGCTTACACCCACATTTCCAGCCATGATGTGCACCGTTGAGGCGAGGAGTGCGCAGAGTCCCTATTAGGACCTTACGTACCTGCCGGTAAAGAGAATAGCGGAGGCCGGCGTAGGCCTAAGGACGCTCCTCCTCCCCGAACCCATTCCCGATGCCGACCGCCGCCGCCTCGGCTCGGGTCCTGAGCCGGGGGGCTCCCGTCTGGCCCCGGGGTACACGGGCAACCAGACGCAGACTCAGGCGGAGAGTGCGACAACCGAGGCACGCCCGATGATACCGCCCCTCGAGTTCCCCGCGGGCGAATCGCCCGAAGGAGACCGCCCGGAAAGGGGGCCTTCCCAGGCGGCTGCTGACGGCGTCGTGCAGACCTTCCGTCCATTGTGTCAGGTTCGGGCGGCATTGTGGGCACGGCCATCGCTGGCTCAGGACGCGGAGGGCGACCCACGTGAAGGCGCCGAGCCTTGTAAGGACCGGATTGGGCGGCCTCCTCTCCCGACCGGTTCCTTTCACCCTCACACCTGGCTCCGCTGAATGGAGACGAGGATCAGGGCGAATCCGAACGCCCCGATGAAGGCCTCGGCCGTATGAGCCGCAGACAGGCTCCATCCGAAGAACTCAAAGAGGACGCCCTCCAAAACGGCCCCCAGCGTGACAAGGGCGAACCCCGCAGTCAAGGGAAGGTAGGTGTTCCGGTGGCCCCGATTCCGGACCGCAAGGCGGAGCCCCCAGAGAGTCACAATGGCCCCCACGCCGACGATGCCCAGGCGCAAGATCACGAGCGCCGGGTGGTCGGTCATCTCCCCTCCCGGGCGTGCCGCAATGACCATCCCCAGCGCACGTTCAGCCAGACAGCGAATCCGAGGAGGACGGCGAAGTGAACGCCTTCACTGGCCTCTGCCCCGGCCGAAGGCGCGAGCATCC
>JAJISK010000057.1 GCA_022848785.1 Thermoplasmatota archaeon | reverse complement strand
GGTCGACGAGGCCTTTGGTTCCCAGCTCGCGACCGAAGAGCGTCCGGTATAGGGATTCCCAGTCTTCCGGAATCGGGTCGACCATCTCGGAACCGCGCATCTCCCCGAAGACGAGGGCCCAGGCTCGCGCGACCGCCGACGGCTCGTATCCACCACCCCCGGTCACCACCCAGCGGCCGCCACAAACGCGGTCCGCGATGGTATGCACCTCCCGCGCAATGGCCTGATAGGCAGAAGTTCCCAGGCCGAGGTGCGTCAGGGGATCCGTAACGTAGGTGTCGATGCCAAACTGGTTGAGGAGGAGTTCGGGGCGGAACGCCTCGGCCAGGGGCGGAACGATTTCGCGAAACGCCGCCAGGTAGGCCTCGTCCCCCGTCTGGGGCGGCAAAGGCACGTTGACGCTATACCCCTCGCCTTCCCCTTCGCCCACCTCCTCGACAAAGCCCGTCCCGGGGAAGAGGTATCGTCCGTCCTCGTGGAGGGAGATGGTCAGGACCCGCGGGTCCTCGTAGAAGGCGTATTGGACGCCGTCCCCGTGGTGGGCGTCGACGTCGAGGTAGAGGATGCGGGAGACGCCCTCCTGGAGGAGGTGATGAATCGCCACGGAGAGGTCGTTGAAGATGCAGAAGCCGGAGGCCCGCGCGCGGTGGGCGTGATGAAACCCGCCACCGAGGTTGAACGCGTTTCGGACCTCCCCTCTCTGCACGGCATGCATCGCCGCGAGGGTGCCTCCCGCCGCGAGGGCGGCGGCCTCGTACATCCCGGGGAAGAGGGGATTGTCCGCAGTTCCCAGGCCGTAGCGTAGGTAGCGGTCTCCGGCCCTGGCAGGGTCCCGGCCGGCGCGTCGGACGACCTCCAAATACTCCGCGGCGTGGGCGAGGAGAAGGTGGTCTTCCGAGGCAGGGAGGGCCGTCTCCTCCGGCGATCCCTCGTGATCCAAGAGGCCCAGGGCGGCCATGAGGTCACGAGCGAGTTTGACGCGTCCCTGCTGGAAGGGGTGGGCCGGACCGAAGTTGTAGTCCAGGAAGCGCTCGTCGTAGATCAGGAGGGAGGGGAGCACCGTCTCGGGAAGAGTGCGGGCGCCTTAAAGGCGGCATGTAGGCAGCCCAAGATAGGGTTCACGTATCCTCGATCTCGTCTGGCGGGCCGGCGGGGCCGGCGACATGGATCGAGAAATCGCCTCGATGTTTCGGGAGGATCGGGTGTTCCTTCCTCCCGAGAAACTCAGCAAGCAGGCCCACATCCGAAGCCTAGCGGAGTACGAGGAGCTGTACCGGGAGTCCCTCGATCACCCGGAGGCCTTCTTGGCCAGGCAGGCCGAGGAGACGGTCGAGTGGTTTCGCAAGTGGGACGAGGTCCTATGGTACGATTTCGCGGGGGTCGCGAAGCGAGGGGGGCCCTATGTCCGTTTTTTCGCCGGCGGCAAACTGAACGCGTCCTACAACTGCCTGGATCGGCACCTCCTCCAGGGGCGCGGGGAGAAACCGGCCATCATATGGCAGGGCGAAGAGGACGAAGATCGGCGCACGCTCACCTACCGGGAACTTCAGGCGGAGGTGAACCGGGTCGCGAATGGGTTGAAACGGCGAGGGGTCCGTCGTGGAGCACTTGATTTAGGAACTCGAGGACGCCTGAGCCCGTCCACGCCTTGCTCCCGGCTCCCCTAAGGTTAAGCGGATGCCTCCCTTGGCGAAGAGGATGCCGAATCGGCTCGAGAGCCTCTTCTCCCCCGAGTCCATCGCGGTCGTGGGGGCCTCTCGCTCCGAACGTAAGGTAGGGTGGGAAATCCTCCATAGCTTGCTGGCTTACCGATTCAGAGGGCGCGTGTACCCGGTAAATCCTCGCGCCGGGTCCATCCACTCGATCCGGGCTTATCCTTCCGTGCTGGACATCCCGGATCCGGTGGAGCTCGCCGTAATCGTGGTCCCCTCCGCGCATGTCCTCCGGGTCGTCGAGGAGGCCGGGACGAAGGGGGTCCGGGCGCTCATCGTAATCACCTCGGGGTTCAGCGAGGTCGGGCCGAAGGGGCGGCAGCTCGAGGAGGAACTGGAGGAACTGGTCCGGGAACACGGGATGGTCATGGTGGGCCCGAACTGCATGGGGGTCATCAACACCCACTCCCGCGTCCAGATGGATGCGACCTTCTCGCCCATTCTTCCGCTCCGGGGGAACATCGCCTTCATGACCCAGAGCGGGGCGCTCGGCGTCGCCATCCTCCAGCAAGCCCGGAACCGGGGGGTAGGTCTCTCGAAGTTCGTGAGCCTGGGAAACGCCGCGGACGTCTCCCTCAACGAACTGATTGAGTACCTTGCGGGGGACGACCAGACGGACCTCATCCTCCTGTACATCGAGAGCTTCGGGTCGCCGCGGGAGTTCATGCCGATTGCCCGCCGGGTCTCGAAGGGGAAGCCCATCCTCGCCCTAAAGTCGGGCCGCACGGAGGCGGGACGGCGGGCGGCCGCCAGCCACACAGGTGCATTGGCCGGGCCCGATGTGGGCACCCAAGCCCTCTTCGAGCAGACCGGCGTCCTCCGGGCGAACACCATCGCGGAGCTCTTCGACCTCGGGGCGGCCTTCTCGATGCAACCCCTTCCGCAAGGGCGTAGGATGGCCGTGGTCACGAACGGCGGGGGACCGGGCATCATGGCCATGGACGCGATCGTCGGCGTGGGGATGGAACCGGCGGTCCTGACCGATAAGACCACTGCGTACCTGCGCGCACGCATCCCCGAGGAAGCGAGTCCCGTCAACCCCGTGGACCTGATCGCGGATGCCGACGCGAAGCGGTACGGGCTCGCGGTGGACGCCGTGTTGAAGGACCCGAACGTGGACGCGCTGCTGGTGATCAGCGTCCCTCCCATCGTGGAGAACGAGGTCGCCGTCGCGCGATCCATCTGGCGGGCCGCGAAGAAACAGTCGAAACCGGTGGTGAGTACCTTCCTCGGCCGGGGGGAACAGTCTCCTGGAGTGACCGAACTCGTGGAACACGGCGTTCCTACCTACCTCTTCCCAGAGAGCGCGGCTCGGGCACTGGCCGCCATGCGACGGTACCAAGAGTACCTCGAACGGGACGAGGGCACGTATCGACGGTTCCGGGTTCGAAGAAAACGGTCGCGGGAGATCGTCGAAAGCGCGGTCCAGGAACGGCGGACCCGTCTGCATGAGATGGAGGCCCTCGAACTCCTTCGATGCTACGGCTTTCGCATCGTCCGGTCGCGGCTGGTAGGCACCCTTCCCCAAGCCCAGGCCGCGGCGGAGGAGATTGGCTATCCGGTGGCCTTCAAAGCCGTCCATCCCGAGATTCTCCACAAGACGGATTACGGCGCGGTTGTGCTCGACGTTCGAACGAGGCAGGAGCTGGACGACCACCATCGCACCCTCTCACGCCGACTGGCGAAGGAGGGCTTCGAGATTGAGGAGTGGATGGTTCAGGAGTATGCCCGCGGCGGGAAGGAGACGATCATGGGCATGAACCTCGACGAGAAGTTCGGGCCGATGCTCGTGTTCGGCCTGGGCGGCATTTACGTAGAGGTCCTCAACGACGTGGTCTTCCGGCTCACGCCCATCACGGACGCGGACGCCCTCCGCATGGTCCAGGGGATTCGGAGCTATCCGATCCTTGAGGGAGTCCGAGGGGAGCGCCCCTCGGACGTGACCGGGCTGGCGGAGAGCCTGCAGCGCCTCTCCCAGCTCGTCCAGGATTTCCCCGCGATCGAGGCCGTGGACATCAACCCCTACCTGGTTTTCGAGAAAGGGAAGGGATGCAAGGTCGTCGACGCGCGGATCCTCCTCACCCCCCTCGAGAAGGGGGCCAGTTAACCTCAAGGCTCCGGACCGCATAGGTGAGAAGGATGAAGGTCACCTCCCTCCAGACAGCCTTCGGTCGGGTGGACGTGTGCGAGGAGGCGGAGGCGGTTCGGGGCGTGGTGTTGACGGACGACGTGACCACCTCCGGAGATGACCCGGAGACGGAATTGAGCCTGGACCTAGCGCGATACTTCGGGGGGGAACCGGTGAACCTTTCCAACCATCCCGTGGACTTCTCCGGTTACACGCCATTCGAAGTCAAGGTCCTTCAGGCCACCCGGCGGATCCCCTACGGCGAGGTGCGCAGCTACCGGGACATTGCGGAGACCATCGGAAACCCCCGGGCGTACCGGGCCGTGGCCTACACCCTGAGCAAGAACCGGACCTGCATCGTGGTCCCCTGCCACCGCGTCATCGAGAGCAGCGGGCGCTTGGGCGGCTTCAGTGCCGGCATCGAGTGGAAGGTCAACCTCCTCCGGCTCGAAGGCGCCCTCCAGGAAGAGGATCAGGCCAAGGCTTGAGCGAAGTCCTCCTTCAGGTCCTCCGGGTCCTCTAACCCCACACTCACACGAATGAGGCCCTCCTCGACCCCGGCCGCCGTGCGTTCTTCCGGTGTCAGCATCCCATGGGTGATGCTCGCCGGGTGTTCCACCAACGTCTCGACACTCCCGAGGCTTACGGCGAGGCTTGCCACTTTCACACCCTCGGCAAATCGAACCGCCGCTCCGTAGCCGCCCGCGAGGTCGAAGGAGAAGACCCCGCCGAACCCGGACATCTGGCGTCGCGCGAGGTCATACTGGGGGAAGGTGGGAAGGCCTGGGTAGTGGACCGCGGCCACACGGGGATCGTCCACCAGGAACTCGGCCAGCCCCTGGGCCGTGGCGTTCTCGCGGTGCACGCGGAGGGGGAGAGTCTTGATGCCCCGGGCGATCAAGAAAGCATCCACGGCCCCGAGGGTGGGCCCGAGGAGCTTGTACACATCCCAGATTTTCTCGAAGAGCCCCTGATTGGCGAGGACCACCGCGCCCCCGGTGACGTCCGCGTGGCCGCCTAGGTACTTCGTGGCGGAGTGGAGGACGACGTCGACCCCGAAATCCAGGGGCCTCTGGTTGATGGGGGAAGCGAAGGTGTTGTCTGCCACGGCGAGGGCGCCGACCGTATGCGCTGCCTCGGCCGCCTCCTCCATGTCGGTCAGAGACATCGTGGGGTTGGCCGGCGTCTCGATGTAGACCACCGCCGTCTCCTCGCGAACCGCCTCCCGGAAGGCCCCCGGTTGGGTGGGATCGACGAACGTCGTCTCCACCCCGAAACGCGGGAGGTAGTGGAGCATCATCTCGGCCGTCCCGCTATACAGACTCTTCCCGGCCACGATGTGGTCGCCCTGCGCGACCGTCGCCATGATGGCTGAGGAGATCGCGCCCATCCCGGAGGCGGTGACGAGGGCGTGGGTGCCCCCTTCGAGGGCCGCAACGGCCTCCTCTACGGAGCGGTTCGTCGGGGTGCCCCACCGGCCGTACAGCCCGATGGGCGCCTTTTCCAGAGCGTAGCGGGCCCCCTCCTTCACGTCCCGCAGCCGGTATGTGGTGCTCACCGAGATGGGATCCACCACGGGCCCCGGTCCCCCACGTCGAGCCAGGTGTGCCGCAAGCGTGTCAACCTTCCAGTCGTCGATGGTCATCCCGAGGACGAGACGCAAGGGCGAGAAAAGCGTTGGGGAGGATCCCGGCGCCCGATGCGCTCAGTCCTCGTGGGGGGCCTGCCCGCGGATGACGAGGGAACGCCTGAGACGCGCCCCGAGCCTCGCCACGGTGTCGGGACGGACATATATCACGATTACCAGGGGGAGGATCGCTGCCAGATAAGCGACGTGGGCAATCAATCGCGCCCACTCCGGCTGGACCGTGTACCCGAACAGCACCGCGAAGACCGAGCCGATGGCGCCTTTGTGATGGAGGAGGCTGTCCGACGCGATGGGT
>JAJISK010000056.1 GCA_022848785.1 Thermoplasmatota archaeon | reverse complement strand
TCCTTGGACGCCTTGTGGGCGAGGAACGGCACGCCGACGACGTCGCCGATGGCGTAGATGCCTCGCACGTTCGTCTCCATGCGTCTGTTCACCCGGATGAACCCGGTTTCGTCTTGCTCGACTCCTGTTTTCTCGATCGCCAGGCCTCCCAGGCGAGGGCGGCGGCCGGCGGAGATGAGAAGCACCTCGCTCTTCAGGCTCTCCTTCCCCTTCGGAGTCTCCACCTCGAGAGTCAAGCCCTCCTTCGTCTTCTCCAGCTTGGTCGCCCGGGACTTGAGGTGGAATGACACGCCAAGCCGCTTCAGGGACCTTTCGACGACACTGACGAGTTCCTGGGACACGCCGGGGAGGAGCTGGTCCAGGAGCTCCACCACGACCACCTGGGTGCCCAGCTTGGCGTACATCGTCCCCACTTCGAGTCCGGTGATGCCCCCGCCGATGACGGTCATGCTCGCGGGGAGCTTGAGCAGCTCGAGGGCCTCCTTCGCGAAGAGGACCTGCTTCCCGTCCCAGTCGAGACCCTTCAAAGGAATCGCCTCGGAGCCGGTGGCGATGATGACATTCTGTGGTTCCACCCACTCCTCCGCGTCCTTGCTCGTGACTTTCAGGCGAGAACGGGACTCAAACGTGGCCTCCCCGTAGAGGACCTCCACCCCTGCGGCCTGGGTCAGGCGCTCGACGCCCTTCACAAGACGGTCCACCACCCCCTGCTTCCAGGTCTGAAGCTTCTTGACGTCCACGTCGAGGCCCTTGATCGTGACCCCCATCCGCTCCGCCTGCTGGACCTTACGGACGAGATTGCCGACCGAGATGAGGGCCTTGGAGGGAATGCAGCCGTAGTTGAGGCACTCGCCTCCGAGGCGGTCGCGCTCCACGAGGAGCGTCTCGACCCCCAACTGACCCAGCCGGATCGCGGCGACGTACCCTCCCGGCCCCGCCCCGATGACGACCGCCTTCACCTTACGGGCCATTCCCCTCCGCTTCCAGGAGGTGGAGGAGGAGGACCCCGGGATCTTCGAGGTAGCGGACCAGGGACTGGGTGAAGGCCGCCCCCACGTGTCCGTCGATGATCCGGTGGTCGAAAGAGACGCTCACGTTCATCATCTCCCGGATGACGATCTGGCCGTCCCGGACCATGGGTCGTTTGGCGATCTTGTGAACACCCAGGATGGCGAGCTGGGGGTGATGGATGATGGGCGTTGCCAGGACGCCCCCGATGACCCCCAAGCTGGTGACGGTGAATGTGGGGTCGTGGACGTCCTCCAGCGTCAGCTTGCCCGCCCGAGCCTTCTCGGAGAGGGCGTCCACCTCCCTGGCCACCGCGAGGATGGACTTCTGATCCACGTCCCTGACCACGGGGGCGAGGAGGCCGGCCTCCGTGGCCGTGGCCACGCCGATGTTGTAGTACCGCTTGATGAGAACCTCCTCGTTCTCCCAATCCACGGTGGCGTTGAGCGTGGGATTCTCCTTCAGGGCCGCGACCAGGGCCTTCAGGATGAAGGGGAGATAGGTGAGCCTGACCCCTCGCTCCTCCGCCCAGGCCTTCACGCGCTTCCGGAGGGACACCAGTGCCGTGACATCCACCTCCTCCACGTACGTGAAGTGGGCGGCCGTGTTCTTCGATTTCAGCATCCGTTCCGATATGGTCCGACGAATGCCTCGAACCTTCACCCGTTCGATGAGTTCTTCCGGGGGCGCCGGGCCGGCCTCCACGACGGGCACCGGCTCGACTGGTGGTTCCTCCGACAAGGCCTCCTCAGCGGGTGCCTCTTCCGGGGGCGCCTCTTCGACGGGAGCCTCCGCCGCTTCGGCCTCCGCCGGGGGAGCTCCTTCCGCGAACGCGCGGACGTCCCGCTCGGTAATTCGTCCCCGGGCCCCTGTCCCCTTTACCTCTTGAAGCTCGATATCCAGCTCGCGGGCCACCCTCCGAACCGCGGGGGTGGCCAGAGCCTTCCCGGAGGGGGCCGGCTCTTCCGCAGAGTCCTCTTCCGCTTTCGCCTTCTTGTCCTCCTTCTCCTCCTTCGGCGGTTTCTCTTCCACGGGCGGCTCCTCCTCCTTCGCCTTGCCTTTGCCCTTCTTGCCCTTCTCTCCCTTCTCGCCGATCACGACGATGGCGGTGCCCACCTCGACGACGTCCCCCTCTGCCGCGAGGAGCTCCAGCACGGTCCCCGCATAGGGGCTGGGGATCTCGACGTTCACCTTCTCGGTCAGGACCTCCACGAGGGGGTCGTTCTCCTTGATCGCCTGGCCCTCTTCGACCAGCCACTTGCCGATCTCGCCTTCGGTGAGGCCCTCGCCGATGTCCGGCATCTTGAACTCTTGCGTCATGGTGCGTCCTCTCAGAAGCTGTAGACTCTCTCGACCGCGTCCAGGATCCGGCCGGCGTCGGGCAAGTAGAGGTTCTCGTGCGTGTACGGGAAGGGCGTGTCCAGGCCCGCCACGCGGAGGATGGGAGCCTCCAGGTACTCGATGGCCTTCTCCGCCAGGATGGCCGCGATCTCCGCGCCGTACCCCAGGAATTTCGTGGCCTCATAGACGATGACAACCCGGCCGGTCTTCCGGGCCGAATCCAACACGGCGTCGATATCGAGGGGAACCAGGGTCCGCAGGTCCACGACCTCGCAGGAGATGCCGACCTCCTCCGCCTGCTCCGCCGCCCCCATGCACTGCGAAATCATGGCTCCGTAGGCGAAGATGGAGACGTCCGCCCCTTCACGGACGACCTTCGCCTCCCCCAACGGAACGGTAAACTCCCCTTCGGGAACCTCCTCCCGTCCGGCGCGGTAGATTCGTTTGGGCTCGAGGAAGAGGACGGGATCGGGATCCCGGATGGAGGAGAGGAGCAGCCCCTTGGTGTCGTAGGGCCCCGACGGGATGACCACCTTCAGACCGGGGGTATGGGCGAAGTAGGTCTCCGTGGATTGGGAGTGGTAGTGTCCCCCCTTGACGCCGCCCCCGTAGGGGGTGCGGATCGTGATCTGGCAGGGATATTCCCCGCCCGACCGATAGCGGAGTTTGGCCGCCTCGTTCACAATCTGGTCGAAGGCAGGGTAGATGAAGTCGAGAAACTGGATCTCGGGCACCGGACGTAGGCCGTAGAAGGCCATCCCAATGGAGGCCCCGATGATCCCGGACTCCGCCAGCGGCGTGTCGATGACCCGGTCGGGGCCAAACTCTTCGAAGAGGCCCTCCGTGCAGCGGAACACCCCGCCGTTCTTTCCGATGTCCTCTCCGAGGAGGATGACGCGGTCGTCCCGCTGCATCTCCTCGAGCAAGGCGCTGTTCACCGCCTGGACGATGTTCATCTCGGGCATCTAGGATTTCTCCAGATACTTCAGGAAGGCCTCCTTCTCCTCCTTGATGTGCCAGGGCATCTCCTCGTAGACGTCATCAAAGAGGGTCGCGGGGGACGGCAGGCCCTGCTCCTCGGCCCGGACCACCGCCTCCTCGACCTGCGCCTCCGCCTCCTGTCGGATATCGACCTCCATCTCCTCGTTCCAGATGCCCTTCTCCTTCAAGTAACGCTGGAACCGAACAATCGGATCCTTCTTCCGCCACTTCTCGACCTCCGCCTCGTCCCGATAGCGCGTGGGGTCGTCCGAGGTCGTGTGCGGCCCCATGCGATACGTCACGGCCTCGATGAGGGTTGGCCCCCCGCCGGACCGGGCCTTATCGATGGCCTCTTTGGAGGCTTGATACACGGCCAACACGTCGTTGCCGTCGACGCGGACCCCCTCGAAACCGTAGGCCTGGGCTTTGATCGCGACCTCCTTCGTGCCGGTCTGGTGCCCGAAGGGTACGGAGATGGCCCATTGGTTGTTCTTGCACACGAAGACCGTGTTCGCCTGGAACACGCCGGCGAAGTTCATGGCCGCATGGAAGTCCCCCTGCGAGGTCGCCCCGTCTCCGAAGTAGCCGAGGGCGACGGCGTTGTCCCCCCGCATGCGGGCGGCCCACCCGAGGCCGGTGGCGATGGGGATCTGGGTGCCCACGGGGCTCGACGTGGGGACGAAGTGGGCGGCGCGGCTCGTGAAGTGATTGGGCATCTGTCGTCCTTTGGCGGTGTCCTCCTCGTTCCCGTAGAGTTGGGCCACGATTGCCGCCATCGGAATCCCTCGAAGCAGTGCCGCGCCCTGTTCCCGGTACGCGGGGACAATCCAGTCCTGGGGCTCGAGCGGGAAGCTGCTCCCGATCTGGACGGCCTCCTCGCCGTGGCTGGGGACATAGAAGCCGATCCGACCCTGACGCTGGAGGGCCATGCCTCGTGTGTCCAGGGCGCGGGTGAGCATCATGTAGCGGTACATCTTGAGGAGTTCCTTCTCGGAGAGGAGTGGCTCGTCCTTCTCCTTGTACTTCCCGTCCGGACTGACCACCTGGAGCAGCTTCGTCATCCCTCATCCCCCCATGGGAACCGGGGCCACGTGGCCTCCCAGGATGCCCTCCGTGAAGAACTCGCCTGCGCGGTAGGAGCTCCGCACGAGGGGGCCAGCGGCCACGTAGAGGAATCCCATTGCACGCGCCCCGCCCTCGAAGAACGCAAACTCCCCCGGGGGAACGTAGCGGACCATCTCGACGTGCCGCGCACTCGGCCGCAGATACTGCCCCAACGTGAGAATGTCCACACCCGCCTCACGCAAGTCGCGCATCGCCTGCAGCACCTCGTCCTGTCGCTCCCCCAATCCGAGCATGAGGGAGGACTTGGTATAGACGGTCGGGCGGATCGCCTTGGCGGTGCGGAGGACGTGGAGGGTCTGCTCGTAGCCGGCCCGCATGTCGCGGATCGGGTGCGTCAGCCTCTCGACCGTCTCCTGGTTCTGGGCGAACACCTCCGGGCCGGCCTCCACAACGGTGCGGATGGCCTCCGGGTCCCCCTGGAAGTCCGGGACCAGGGCCTCCACGCGAATGGCTGAATCGCGGGCCTTGATGGCCCGAATCGTCGCAGCAAAGTGGCCCGCCCCCCCGTCTGGAAGGTCATCCCGATCCACGGAGGTGAGGACGACGTAGCGCCACCCAGACCGCGCCACGGTGTCGGCCACCTTCGCGGGCTCGAAGGGGTCCAAAACACCCTTGGGGTTCCCCGTCTTCACGGCACAGAAACGGCACCCGCGGGTGCAGGTGTCTCCCATGAGCATGATGGTGGCAGTGCCCCCGCCCCAGCACTCTCCGATGTTGGGGCAATGCGCCTCCTCGCACACCGTGGTAAGGTCTCGGTCGCGAAGAAGGGATTTCAGACCGCGATACTTTCCTCCCCCGGGAAGTCTGACCCGGAGCCAGTCGGGCTTCTGGGAGAGCATCCGCGCGTCGCTACGGGGTGCCCCTTAAAGAAGTAGGTGGTGCGTGCTGTCCCAAGCCCACTTCGTGTCTCCGCAACGCAGATATGGGCCTCCCACCGGTGGACGACCGATGCCCGTCTGCGTCTCTGGCGACCCCATGCGCACATCTCGGAACACGGGGCAAGGAGCGGAGGAACCGTGGTTGACGCTCACAGCCATCTCTGGACGCGCCGGCTCCCCGAGCACTCGGCGTCGGGCCGTACGGCCCTTGGTTATTTTTGGAGGGACATCGAGGCCCTGCCTGAATCCTTGGACGAGCTCGTGCCTCGGGACCGCCTCCTGGCGTAGTTGATTATTGTCTCGGTGGCCTTTAATAGCTTGAGTTCCGAGTCACCAGAGGACTCGGGAGAGGCCATGCTGGACGGGATTGTTGGTGGCACCACTTATCTCGTGAAGGAGCCTCGCGGCCAGGCGGCCTTCGCGCTTTTTACGCGTCTCACCTCCCCCGACCATCCGGGTCTCTGCATTACACGAAAGCACCCGCA
>JAJISK010000055.1:5839-6113 GCA_022848785.1 Thermoplasmatota archaeon | reverse complement strand
CATCCGCACGGCGGACCGGGAGGTCGTCATCCGCAACCCGGGGGTCGCTGAGATGGACGCGCAAGGCCAGCATATGTTTATGGTCACCGGGAGAGCGGAGGAGGCGGTCCCGGGTGGCGGTCCTGCCATCCCGGACGAGGACGTTCAACTCGTGGCGGAACGGGCCGGCGTCACCCCGGAGGAAGCCCGCCAGGCTCTCCTCGAGGCTGAGGGGGAGCCCGCCGAGGCCATCATCAAGCTGATGCAGCGCTGAGGGGCGCACAAACTTAGTTAT
>JAJISK010000055.1:0-5829 GCA_022848785.1 Thermoplasmatota archaeon | reverse complement strand
CTTGTACACCGAAACCGTCGATATGCGGGGCCGACAGCTGGGCGAGGCGTAGCCTGCCGGTTTCCAGCCCGGAGGGCCGACGCTGAGATCCTGTCCCGCGGGACCGGGGCTGGTTGGGAAACGGGCCGGAGGGCCGGGGACCCGACCTTAGCCGTGGGAACCGGGTCAGGCACGGAAGTGAGCAGCCTAACCGCGGGCTGCCGGTGCTCGTGGGGGTGCGGGATGGAGAAGGCCCCCGGGGCCCTGGATCCCGGCGGCGCGTCGACCCCAGTGGCCTAGCTTCCCGCTTCCGTCCTGCCGGCGGCGGCTCAGAAGGTTGTTTCCCTGCCCCCCCTAACCGCGGGCGGGGAGAGTGGCGACGTTCTTCCCAGCGCCTTGAGGATCCACGCCCTCACCAGGGTCCAGGTGGACTTCTCTGACAAAACAAATGTGGTCCCCCAGGGGAGCATCGACTGCAACAACCCCGCCCCCCCTGTCCAGGCCGCGGCCGGGCTGATCCTCACCGGCGTGGTCCTCATTCGTAGAGATTGCCGCGTCCAGATTCCGGAAGGAGGCTTCCTAGCCCGGCTTTTCCGACAAACGAGTCTGCTTCGTCTCCAGGACCAGTCCGGAGACGCCAAATCGCTCGAGGACCAGCCGGATCAGGGCCTCCTCCTGCCTCTCGTTCCGGCGGGCCTTTACCTGATAGGCCGGCTCGCTCAGAGGGAGCCGGATTCCGACTTTCAACAGCTCCTTCCTCGCTTCCGCCCGTTCGTCCTCCTCCACCATGAAGGCGTCGTACCCGCTGGGGAAGCCGGCCTCCCGGACCTCTCGGAAGAAGATCGGACGGCGGAAGAGGCGCTGCAGAATCGCGATGGCGAGTCGGACCGCCTTCCGCTCGTCGCCCTCGATGTCCCGCGCGATGCCCCCGAGCATCTCGTACAAGTTCCGCTCACGCCCACCCGCCAGGCCGTAGACCTTGGCCGGAGGGATCTCGCGCTCCCGCACGTAGCCGAGGTCGGAGAGGGCCCGGAGGTAGCCGGTGATGAGGAGGCGATGGAGCTTATATCCGTCGTCCTCCAGCCGGCGGGCCAGGCCGCTGATGGAGGTCTCCTCCCGTTTGAGATAAGAAAGAATGAGCTCCTTGAGGTTGCGCTCCGGAACGAACACCGGCTCCCCCGCCCGCTGGTAACAGACCTGGTACGATTAAAGCTTGTGGCGGGCTCTCACTTTCGGGGACCTCCCTCCAACCGTCCTTTATAGCCCCCTAAGATGAGTCTCGAGGTGAGTGATTGGAGAGCGCGACCGATCGACGAGGGGCTACCATCTCGGTCGCCGTAAGGAGGGTTTGTCCCACCTGCGGCCTCGCGTTGGTCCCGGAAGGAGGATGTTTCCATTGCCGCGGATGCGGCTACTCGCTATGCGCATGACGAAAGGCGGCTCGGAGGAGGCCAGTAGTTCCAGTGGAAATCGGGTCCGAAGGGTGGAGAGCCCCACACGAAGCGATGGCCCGTTTCTTAAATAGCCCATGGTCACAACGACGCGACGGGGGAACCGTCACCTGCTGAGTTATTCGACCGAGGAGCTAGTAGCGCGCTGGGAAGAATTCCTCGACGAGGCCGACCTCAGCGGGCGGATCACCAAGCTCGCGGATGCCTATCCGGAGGAGCGAAGCCTGGAGGTCGACTACGGCGCCATCGACCGGTTCGACTCGGACCTGGCAATCTACCTCCTCGACCACCCTCAGAATGCCGTGTACTCCGTGGAACAGGCGATCCGCAGCTTTGTTCCGCCCACCGAGGAAGCCGAAATCCGGTTTCGGGTTCGAGGCGTCCCCCGGGACCTCCGAGTCGAGGTCCGCGACCTTCGCGCGAAGCATCTGGGAAAGCTGGTCTCCGTCGAAGGGCTCGTTCGGAAGGCGACCGAGGTCCGCCCCCGTCTGGTCGAGGCGGTCTTCCAGTGTCTGCGTTGCGGGGCGGTGATCAAGGAGGCCCAGGAGGGTCTAGACTTTCGCGAGCCATTGGAGTGTTACGAGGACCAAGGGGGTTGTAGCCGCACTACGGGTGCGACGAAATTCAAGCTCCTCGATGAGGGTTCCCGCTACATCGACACCCAGAAGATCGAGATTCAGGAGGCGCCGGAGGACCTCCGCGGGGGAGAAGCTCCACAACGTCTGGCCGGCTACCTGGAGGAGGACCTCGTCGGCCTCGCCAACCCGGGGGACCGCATCGTGTTCAACGGGGTTTTGCGAGGCTCCCAGCGCGGTCGATTCCGCTCCAAATCCACGCTCTTCGACATCTTCCTCGACGTCGTCGGGCTGGAGTTGGAGGAGGTCGAGTACGAGGAAATCGAGATCACGCCGGAGGACGAGGAGCGAATCCTGGAGGAGGCCGCGAGCGGCGACGTCATCCGCAAGATCGTGGGATCGATTGCCCCCTCCATCTATGGGTTGAATGTGGAGAAGGAGGCCCTGGCCCTCCAGCTTTTCGGAGGCGTGGCCAAGGAGCTTCCCGACGGCCGACGCATCCGTGGAGACAGCCACGTATTGCTCGTGGGGGACCCCGGGTGCCTCATCGGTGATGAACGGATTACCCTTGGAAACGGGACCACCGCCAAACTCGAGGATCTCGGAACCCATCATCTTCAGCCGATCTCGGAAAGGCTGCGACTCGGGACCGGAGGCTATCGGAGCGGCTTGGCAACACGCTTCCATCGATATGAAAAGCAACCCATCTTGGAAGTTGTCACAGAATCGGGGAAGTGCATCAAGGGCACCTACAACCATCCGCTTCTTGTCTGGATTCCGCAAGAGCGTCGGGGCGAGTGGAGACGCTTGGACGCATTGCGCATCGGAGACCGCGTGAGGGTGACACCGAGCATCAGGTGCACTAAGCGGGCCCTCGTTCGGACGGGATGGAAGAAGCCGGAGTACTACCACAAATCATGGCGCGTGCGAGTCCCCGAATTCTTTGATGAGAAGCTCGCGGCCATCCTAGGCTACGTTCTGGGAGATGGCTGGATCCAGGACCGAAGAGTAGGCTTCCAAATCGCGACCGAAGAGCTGGAACTCGAACCCTTGCTCGTCGGCTTGATTGAGGAAGTCTTCGGCGTAACCCCGAACCGACAGAAGCCCCGGCATCACACCATTGCCTATCAAGTGGACCGCACACCGATCGCTCGATGGCTTCAGGATCTTCGGGTGAAGCGAATTCCGGACTCCATCCTCAGATCCCGGAACTCGGTGGTAAGCTCCTTCCTCCGTTGGCTCTTCGAAGCGGACGGCTCCTGCTTCGCTAACGGACGCGGCCGGACAGCCATCACCTTGAGATCGGCCGAAATCGAGTTGCTTCGTGACGTCCAGGTTCTCCTCCTGAGATGGGGCGTTCATAGCCGAGTTCTCTGGGGGCCTGCGCCCAGACCTCACCGTTCCTCCCGAGGGGACCTGATCCGCGGCGGTCCAAGTGGCTCCTTGGTAATCCGCCAGGCCAACTCACTGATCACGTTCGCGGAGAAAATCGGCTTCGCCAGTGAAAAGAAAGGGAAGAGACTGGAGGACGTGGTTAGGGAGGCCGAGGGTCGCAGTCGTCGCTGGCACCGCCATCTGACGGAACGCATTGTGTCAATCCGCACCGTGGGAGTGGAGACGGTGTACGATGTCGAGGTTCCGGGTCCAGAGCGGTTCATCGCTAACGGCATCATCAGCCACAACACGGCCAAGTCAGAACTGTTGACCTACATCGTGAGGCTTTCACCGCGGGGAATCTACACATCAGGCAAGGCAGCGACGCCAGCCGGCTTGGTCGCGGCGGCCGTGCGAGATGAGTTTGGAGAGGGGCGCTGGACACTGGAGGCCGGGGCGTTGGTCCTCGCCGATCGGGGCCTCGTGGCCATCGACGAGATCGAGAAGATGAACGACCAGGATCGATCGAGCATCCACAACGCAATGGAACAACAGACAGTCCACATCGCCAAAGCGGGAATCACAGCTACGTTGCAGACTCGAACCTCGATTCTTGCGGCAGCGAATCCGACTTTGGGACGCTTTGACTCAGGGAAGTACATCTCGGAGCAAATTCAGCTCCCGCCTACCCTCCTCTCGCGGTTCGACACCATCTTCCCCATCCTGGACAAACCGCAGGCGCAGGTCGACCGCGCGATGGCGGAGCACATCCTCCGAGGGCACCTCGCAGGAGAAAAAATGCGTCAGGCGGAGTCCCATCGACGCGACGTACGCCCGGAGGAGGTGGACGAGACGTTCCTTCCCTACTTCGAGCCCGCTTTCCTGCGGAAATACATCGCCTACGCCAAGCGCGTCTATCCCGTTCTCACGCCCGAGGCGATGCAGGTCATCCAGGACAAGTACCTCGAGATTCGGAAGCAAGGAGAGGGCGAGACGGGCACGGTCCCGATCACGCCTCGACAGCTGGAGGCCTTCATCCGACTCGCCGAGGCCAGCGCCCGTGCCCGTCTCAGCCCCAACGTGGAGGCGGAGGATGCAGAGCGGTCCGTGCGCATTGCCGAGTACTGGCTGGAGCGCGTGACGGGCATCGAGGGGGGCTTCGACATCGACATCGTGGCCACGGGGCTCAGCCAATCCCAGCGGGCCCAGATTATCGCCTTGCGGGAGATCATCGGGGAATTGGCCGAGCGTGACGGGGCGGCGGAGCTGAAGGACATCCTGGAGGCGGCGGAGGAACGGGGCGTACCGCCCAACCGCGTGGAGGCATGGCTCAAGCGTTGGAGTCAGGAGGGGGAGGTCTACTCCCCCGCCCCCAACAAGTGGCGCCTCGTGAGCCGGTTCTAACTCGGATACCTATAAATCGGGCCACACGAGTTTCCATGCCTTGATCCGACTCAAGGTCCACAATCGGGGCAAGGAGGTGCTGGTCGCCGCCTGTGATGCGGACGTCCTGGGACAGACCTTGCGCGAGGGGGAGCTCCGACTGGAGGTGAGGCCGGAGTTCTACGATGACGTGGCCGCAGACCGGGAACAGCTCCTCCGCCACCTGCGACTCGCCACGATCGGGAACTTCGTGGGCGAGGAGACCGTCGCCGCCGCCCTGGAGGGGGGGTTTGTCGAAGAGGCGGGCATCATTCGCATCGACGGCGTACCCCACGCCCAGATGGTCGTTCTATGAGGAGCTTCTGCGTCGAGTGCGGGACCGAGGGTCCCGTGCACGGGGGTCTCTGTGCGAACTGCTTGCCGCAGAAGCGCTCCCTCGTGGACCTCCCGTCGGTCCTTGAACTCGAGCGATGCGTCCACTGCGGTCGTTTTCACGTTCCCCGCGGATGGGCCGAGACCGAACTGGAGGACGCCCTTCGGCAGACCGTGGCGAAGGCCGCCGCGGTTTCACGGGACGTCCGGGATCACCAGGTTCTCCTCCACATGGACCTCCGCCACTCGGATGAGGTGGGGCTCCGCCTGTCTCACCGCCTGGTGCTCCCGGAGCTGGTGGCGGAGCAGGTGAGCGAGGCGCGCGTCCGTCTAAAGCGGACGACCTGTCCGGACTGCGCAAGGCAACACGGCCAGTACTACGAAGCCATCCTTCAGGTCCGTGCCTTCGATCGCCCCGTGGCGGAGGAGGAAATGGAGACTATACGGGGTTTTGTCGAGGAAAGGATGCGCGGGGAGCCCAGGCTCTTCGTCGCCAAGGAGGAGACAATGCACGGTGGGCTCGACATCTACCTCAGCAGCAACAGGGCCGCCAAGGCCCTGGCCCAGCGCATCAAGGCCCATCTGGGGGGGAAGGTCTCCTCCTCCCCCAAGCTCCATGGCAGGCGCGGGGGGCACGATGTCTATCGAGTCACCTACGCGGTCCGGCTGCCCGCCGAGGCGGCTTAAATAGCGCT
>JAJISK010000054.1 GCA_022848785.1 Thermoplasmatota archaeon | reverse complement strand
CATGGACGTGGCTGGGGACAAGCTCCGCTCCAAGGCGGTCCTGAGGGAGGCGGGCCTTCCCCTCTCCCCGGGCTCCGACCGTCCCCTCACCTCTCCCGATGAGGCCGCCGAGGCCGCCGAAGCGGTGGGGTATCCGGTCATCCTGAAGGTGGCCGGAGGCGGGGGCGGCATCGGGATGGTCATGGTGGAGAAGGCGAAGGACCTGGCTCCGGCGCTGGAACACGCGCAATCCCTCGCCCGGTCGGCCTTCGACGTCTCGGACATCTTCCTCGAGCGATACCACCGTCCGGCCCGACACATCGAGTTTCAGATTCTCTCCGACGGGAAACGCACGGTCCACCTGGGCGAGCGGGAGTGTTCCATCCAACGCCGCTATCAGAAGCTGATAGAGGAGGCACCTTCCCCCGTCGTTGGGGACGAGGTACGCGAAGAGATGGGCGCCCTCTCCGTCCGAGCGGCCGAGGCCTTGGGGTATGCGAACGCCGGGACCATTGAGTACGTGTACTCGGGGGGAAACTTCTACTTCAACGAGGTGAACGCCCGTCTCCAGGTGGAGCATCCCGTCACGGAGTGGCTGACCGGGATCGACCTCGTGGCGGAGCAGCTTTCCCTGGCGGCCGGAGAGCCCCTCTCTCTCGAGCCGGAGGACCTCGCCCTTCGAGGGTGGGCCCTGGAGTGCCGCATCAACGCGGAGGACCCGTATCGGGGGTTCCTCCCGTCGCCGGGACGCGTCACCCACCTGGGACTCCCTTCGGGCCTGGGGGTTCGTGTAGATACGGCCCTGCAGGTGGGCACCGAGGTGACCGCAGCCTACGACCCCCTCGTCGCCAAGATCATCGCCTACGGGGCGGACCGGGAACAGGTCACGCAGCGCATGAGCCGAGCCCTGGGGGAGACCGTCCTCCAAGGGATTGCGACGAACATACCCTTCCACCAGGCCGTGCTCCGGGACGAGGTTTTCCGGAGCGGAGACCTCTCCATCCGCTTCATCGAGGAACGGGGGATCATCAGGTCCTTGGAAGAGGCGCGGCAGAGGGAGGAACGGGAGAGGCGCGCCCTCGTGGCCGCCCTCGCGGCCGCCGCAGTGGCCTCGAAAGGCACGATCCCCCGTCGGATGGAGGCCTTCCCCATCCGATCCCGTTCCCCCAAGGCATGGACACGGACCGGGCGCGAGGAACAGCATCGGGGACGCAACCATGACGGTACGCTTCGACGTGGTCTTTGAGGGGGAGTCGTACCGGGTGGAGGTCGGCGAGGACCTCCAGGTGCGGATCGAGGGGGAGGAGTTCACGCCCCAGGTCCAGACCCAGGATGGGGGCTACCGAGTCTCCCTGGGTCGCAGCCGTTACCGGTTTCGACTCGACGGCCGGAGCCTCTTTCTGAACGAGACCCCGCTCGACGTGGCCTTTCGTGGCTACCTCCCTTCGTCTTCCCTGGCACGACGACCCGTCTCGGAGGGGATGGTCGCAACGCCCGTTCGCGCCCCCATGCCCGGTCGGGTCATCGCCCTGCTCGTCCACGAGGGGGCGCAGGTGCGGAGGGGCACTCCCCTCCTCATCCTCGAGGCCATGAAGATGCAGAACGAGATCCCCTCCCCCGCCGACGGGGAGGTCCAGGAGCTTCGTGTCGTCCCCGGGGACACGGTGGGCAAGGAAGACGTGCTGCTGATCGTCCGGTAAACGAGTCCGCTACTCGAGGCTCGTCAGCTCCTGACCCTCCCACGCGAAGGTCCGACGCTTCCTGCGTTGGGGGACACCACGTTGGAGCAGGTAACCGACGATGAGTGGGAGCCCGATGGTCGCTTCGACATACACCTGCGCGGTCCGCGCCTCAGGCTGAATCTTGCCCCAAGACTTGGATTCGTCGAAGGTGGCGCCCGAAAGGCCACCCCAGTAAGGGACGTCCATCGTCAGCTGGACGGCGTAGTCGAACCCCCCCGGCTCGTGGCCCAGCGTCTCCGCGGTGACCTCGGCCTGCTGGATGTAGTTCTTGGGGACCCCGCCTCCGACGAGGAACTCAGCCCGGGAGGAGGACTTCCAAAGGATCTGGGCAATCTCGTAGTTGTCCCGGACGAGGTCGATCCGAACGGGCTCCTCCCCGCGCTCCGCCCTCCGGGTGAGATGGCTGACCAGGCCGATCCCGATGCCGCTGTCGTGGTAGGTGGGGACGAAGTACGGGACCCCGTGGGTGTAGGCCGCGCGGACGATGGACGTTTCATCGTCGAGCCGCTCCCCCAGGATTGCCATGAACTCCCGCGTGGAGTACGCCCGAGGCTCCAGGCCGTCCGCCACTTCGGCCATCATCGCGTCGATGTCCCGGAACACCGCTTCGTCAGCCAGGCTGTCGTAGATTCGATCGATGAAGTGCTTGCGGAGCTCGACGTCGTCCATGGCGGGGTGTCCCCGATAGTGGTGATGGCCGAGCCCTTCGTAGAAGTCGTGGTAGGCGACGGCCCCCGTGGTCACGAGGACGTCCACGAGCCCGTTCCGGATCATGTCGCTGATGACTTTCCGCATCCCCCCCGGAACCATGGCCCCCGCCACGCCCAGAAACATCGTGGGCCGCGCCTGGTCTGTCAGCGCCTCCTCAAGGATGGCTGCGGCGGTCCCCAGGGCTCGACTCTGAAAGGCACCTTCGCGGAACTGCCCGACCAACTCCGCTATTGTGGTCGCCCGCTTCAGGTCCAACTGGTGCAGCCGCTGGCTCAGGAGCGCGTCCCTTTCCGCCATCCTTCCACCGCCCCGCGTTAGCTGCCCCAGGTATGAGAAGATTTCGTGCGGTTCGCGTCTGTACCGACCGGCCTGCGCCAGGGGGGGGGGCGTGAGACCGGGCCGCGTTCGGCGCACCTCGGGCCAACCTTTATTACGCGACCGCAGCATGAATTGCTCGAGGATTCATGCAGGCCAAGCCCACCTTCGAAGTGACAGAACCGGCCGCAGCCAAGCTCAAGGAGCTGGCGGAGAAGCAGGGCCTGCACGCCCCCCGGATCCGCGTCAAGGTGGTCAGCGGCGGCTGCTCCGGGATGTCGTACAACGTGGACTTCGCGGAGGGGGCCGAGGAGAAGGACATCGTCTGGGAGACGCGAGGGGTAGAGGTCCTGCTCGACCCGATGTCCGCCCTCTACGTCATGAATTCGAAGATGGAGTACTCGGAGGGCCTCATGGGATCCGGGTTCAAGATCAAGAACCCGAACGCCCAGGGCACATGCGCGTGCGGCGAGTCCTTCTACGTCTGAGGGGAACCCGATGAAGGAGGTACTGGATCTCTCGGAACTCCTAGGCCTGGTGCGACTGGACGACTTCGAGGCGCAGCTGGAGAAGGTGGACTTCGCCCGCTACGAGGGGAAGAAGGTGCAGATGCGGGGGTGTGTCCCCGTCTGGGCCCATCTGGCCGTGGCCGCCAAGCTCATGGAGCGGGTGGAAGAGCTGGAGTTTCTTGTGGACGACGGCAAGCAAGGGAAACCGATCCACATCTACGCTAAGGCGTGAGGACCCCTCTTCAGAAGTGATAATTTAGTCCCCGCCCTTATTACCCTCCAGCGACACGTCTTTCTGCAGTGGACTGGAACCCAGGCACCGCCATGTTCTAGAGGTGCTTCCCCTTGATGGCGAACGAGGAACAGGGGCAAGAAGCGCAGGCCTTGTGCATCGTGTGCGGTAGCGGCTTACGATCGAACGGCCAGTGTTCTTCCTGCGGCGCCCAGCACGAGACCGTCGACGGCAAGCTTCAGGTCAAGTCCGATTCCAGCGGGGGGAAGCCTGCCCCTCACGTTTCGCCGGACCAATCGGCCAAGGAGGCCC
The DNA here is from genome assembly GCA_022848785.1 of Thermoplasmatota archaeon. Next base: position 2,397 of record JAJISK010000054.1, on the reverse strand, counting down.
TGGTCGCCTGGCTGAAGGGAGAAGAGGGCGAGCTCAACACCTGGATCGACCGCGAGTCCTCGCCGGCACCCCAGGACGCCACGACGACCCCCGAAGGATCGCCATCCGAGCAGTCATCGGATCCCCCTGCGGACGCCTCCGCTACCGAGACGGCCCCGAGTCTCCCGTCTGCCCCGGTCTCCGTGACCCAGGGTCGCGAGGCCCTCGAGCGTTGGCTGAAGGGGGACGAGGAGGCTCTGGACGACTGGCTCGCGCAATCCGAGCCTGTCCCGGAGGAAACGAAAGAGGAGCCTGCCCCCGGCGAGGATGAGGGCCAGGACATCGACGAGCTGCGGGCGGAACTCGTGGCCATGAAACGGGCGGTGAAGGCCGAGCTCTCGAAGGTCAAGGGCGGCCGCGTCGACCCGCTGGCCTACCTGGAGGAGATTGCCAAGCTCAACCGGAAGCTCCAACGCGAGGTACGGCAACGGAAGGAACTCGAGAGCGAGTTCGACCACTTGAAGAAGTCCTCCGTGGCCGTGATGAGGTACGTCAAGACCCAGAGGGAGGAAGAGGGACCCGAGGCCAAACGACGCCTGGCCGAGGAGAAGGAAGCGCGGAGGATTCAGCAGATTGAGCTGGAGAAGGCAAACAACCTCGTGGAGCGGCTCAAGGCCGAGCTCGAGGGCAAGATTGCCGAGCTGCCGAAGAACGCCCGAGCCCTGAAGGAGGTCGAGGTCCGGTTGGCGGAGCAGGAGGAGACCCTCGCGGCGAAGGAGAAGGAGCTCCAGGCCATTGAGGAGGACCTTCGGACTGGTGGGACCCAGGTCTCCGATGCCGAACTGGAGCGTCGACTCAAGGCGGAGTTGGCCGAGAAGGAGCGGGAATACCTCGACCGGGAAGCCGAGATGAAGAAGCAGGTCATTGACCTGGAGGGGGAGGTGGAGCGGCTGAAGATCGAGGCGAAACTCAAGGCCGAGGTCTTGTCGCTGAGCGGCCGGGACGAGAAGGACGTAAGCGCTGAGCTCACCGAGAAGGCGCGGGAGCTTCAACTCAAGGAGCGAGATCTCATCTTCAAGGAGCAGGAGATGGGGCGCCTACGGGAGGAGATGGCGGTCCAGCAGGACGAGGTCAGCAAGATCAAGGAACCCCTCGCCTACAAGGAAGAGGAACTGCTTCGGCGTGAGGAGGACCTGATTTATCGCGAAAAGCTCCTCGAGCAGGACAAGAAGCGCGTCGCGACGGCCCGAAACCAGGTAGGCTCCGTGGAGGAGGCCAAGCTCAAGGAGCGACTGGAGACCCTGAAGGCCGAGATTTCCAGGAAGGAGGAGGAGGTCCGGGCGAAGGAATCCTACCTCAACGCGAAGATGGAGGAGCTCCGGATGCGGGAGCAGGGGCTCATCGAGGAGGACATCGAGGCGCGAGAGGAAGAGCGGGCCTTCGAGTTCAAACAGGAGAAGGTCAAGACGGGAACCCCGCGACTGGACGACCTCCTCCTGGGTGGCATTCCCTTCGGCTCCAACGTCTCCGTGTACGGCCCCCCCTTCATCGGGAAGGAGGTCTTGATCAACGCCTTCATCGCCGAGGGCCTTAAGAAAGGCGTGCCGGCCATCTGGGTGACCACGGACAAGACGCCGGACGACATCCGGGATGAGATGCAGTCTGTGGTCCCCGGCTACGAGGAGTACGAGAACCTCGGCCTCGTCCACTATGTTGACGCCTACTCCAAGGGGATGGGGGCCGCCACAGACGACGCCTTTGCCACCTACATCGAGGATCCGACGGACCAAGCCGCCATTCTTGAGGCGGTCGACCAGGTAGCGGCGGAGATCATGAAGGAACACAAGACCTACCGGCTTGCTTTCCGAACGATTTCCACCCTGATGGCCTACCTCGACCCGGCCTCCACCTTCCGGTTCTTGCAGCCCTTCGCCGGCCGGAGGAAGAGGGACAAGGCGGTGAGCTTGTACGTCATCGAGAAGGGGATGCACGGGGAGCAGGACATCCAGATGCTTGGCAGCCTGATGGACGGGATGGTCGACTTCAAGGTCGAGCAGCTCAAGACCTACCTGAGCGTGAAGGGAATCTCCGATGCGCAGTCTCGGGCTTGGATTCAGTATATGTATTCCAAGCAAGGCATCAGTATCGGGTCCTTCACGCTGGACCACATCCGATAGCCCCCCGGAGACGCCGTCCCACCGGGCCCGCTACGCCACTTCCATCCCGCTCGACTCTTTCCCTCCGCCCTTCAGCTTGATCGTGGGCAACGGAATGGGCGGGGGGAGTCGCAGGTCCTTCGCGATGACGACGGCCTCTTGGATGCAGTAGGACATGATGGCGGTGTGAATCTCACTCGCAACGGCCTCCGGCATGTTGCCTGTCTTCTCCCAAACCTCGGGCAGCGATGCCTCGCCTTCG
>JAJISK010000053.1 GCA_022848785.1 Thermoplasmatota archaeon | reverse complement strand
CGCGTGCTTGTCGCAACAGTTCGTGTGAACGCCCGTGATGTAGAGTTCGTCCCCGGCCTCGAAGCCCAGGTTATCCAAGACGGTGTCCATGGCCGTGGGGCGGCCTCCGTTGTCCGTGAAGAGGCTGTAGGTTCCCTTCTCGACCTCCCACAATCGGTGTTCCGCATCAACCTTCTCGACATCGTCGGGTCTCCACTCCCGTTCGAGGGTATGAACGCCGTCCGTCCGCAGCCCATCCACGATCTTGGACCCGTCGGATCCCTTCATGGAGTGCGGCCCCCATTTCTTGAGTTCAAAGTCAGTCGGCAGGTGCCGGTCCGTACTGTAGATCACCGGGAGGTTTGCGTCGAGGAAGGCGTCCTGCAGTCGTCGAATCGGGGGAACAATCGCCAACGCCCCATCGAAGGCCAGGTTCGGATTGTAGCTCTTCAGCGTGAAGTCGTTGGTCATATCAATGGTCAGGAGAGCGCGCTTTGTCGTGTTCTCACCTCATGGTTCGAGGTGCCGGGGCTTACTTAACCGGTAGGTTAGCGGCAGGATTTCGGGAGGGTCACGATCGTCCGGCAGGAACGACCCCATGCCTCAGAGACGAGACCCGGAAAAGGGTTAATGGAGCAGCCGATGGACGAGACGTGAAAGCCGTCGCCATCGACCGGCACGGCGGACCTGAGGTCCTGGACTACCGGGACCTACCCGACCCCGAGATTGCCGACGACGAGGCCCTCGTACGCCTTCAGGCCTCCGCGCTCAATCGCGTTGACGTGTTCGTCCGGGAGGGATGGCCCGGCCTCCGCCTCAAGTTCCCGCACATCCTCGGCGCCGATGGCGCAGGGGTGGTGGAGGCCGTGGGCAAGGAGGTCAAGACGGCCGCCGTGGGGGAACGGGTGGTCATCGATCCGAGCCTCACCTGCGGGACCTGTGACGCCTGTCGCCGGGGGGACGAGGTCCTGTGCGTGGAGTACCAGATCCTGGGCGAACACGTGGACGGCACCTACGCCGAGCTGGTGAAGGTGCCCGGGGAGAACCTGTTGCCCTTGCCGGACGGGGTCCCTTTGGAGCCATCGGCGGCCGCTCCGACGACCTTCATGACCGCCTGGCGGCTTCTCATGACCCGGGCTGCCGTCCAGCCCGGGGAACTGGTCCTCGTCCTCGGGGCCGGCGGCGGGGTCTCGAGCGCGGCCATCCAGATCGCGAAACACGCCGGGGCGCGAGTGATTGCCACGTCGAGCACGCAAGAGAAGTTGGATCGGGCCCGCCAACTCGGGGCGGACGAGGTGATTAACTACACCGAAGAGCCCTTCGAGCGAGTGGCCTGGGAGCTCTCGGGGAAGAGAGGCGTGGACGTGGTGGTGGATTCCGTAGGCCAGGCGACTTGGAAGCAAAGCATCGGCGCCCTCGGGAAGAACGGTCGGCTGGTGACGTGCGGAGCCACGACGGGTCCCCTCGGTGAGACGGACATCCGCTACATCTTCTGGCGCCAGCTCCAGATTCTGGGCTCGACCATGTCCAACCGGGCGGAATTGCGGGAGGTAATGAAGCTGATCTGGGAGGGGAAGCTGGAGCCGGTCATCGACCGAACCTTCCCCCTCGAGCAGGCCCGGGAGGCCCAGGAGCGGTTGGAGCGAGGCGACCAGTTCGGGAAGATCCTGTTGCGACCCTAGCCTATTCGATGTCGACGGGCTCGCCCGCGTCCTTCCCGGTCTTCTTCAGTCTGATGTCCAAGACGCCGTTCTTGTAGGTCGCTTGAACGGACCTCGGGTCCACGGGGGTCTCGAGGTTGACCTCTTTGTAGTAGGGCCGTTCGGAGCTATCGACCCGGATCGTCAGTCGGTCCGATGTCGTCCGAAGGTCAATCTCGTCCTTGTCGACCCCGGGCAGCTCCACGGTCACGGAGACGGAGTCCCCGTGATCCATCACGTCGGTCAGGGGCTCTCGGCCCGTCTCCTCCTTCCAGGGTCGCAGCATGTTCGTGTCGCCGAACTGGCGGAACGTGGGCCGTCCGTCGGGACCCACCCGGAAGGAGTAACCCCATACGAACGGTTTTCCCTCGGTCAAGTCGTCGAAGGAGTGGGACATGATCCGCTCCATGCGCTCCCGCATATCGTCGAAGGCGTCCCCAAAGTAGTCCCAGAAGTCGTCGTCGTCGAAAGGCCAGCGTCTTTTCTCTTTCTCTCCCATCTATGCCACCTCGATTCCAGTTCCAAACTTCCGCGAGATCTCCGCGTATTTCTCAAACTCTCCCCGCCGTTTGGGTTGGACCTTGACCAGGGCCTCGTCGAAGTGGTGTTCGGTGAGCTCCAGCTCTTTCACAGCCTCATCCTCGAGCGAGCCACCGCCCAGGATGTACTCCCGGATGGCCAGCATGGAGGCCTCGTTGGCCAGGGCCTTGATGTCAGCCCCGGTGAAGTCCTCGGTCCGCTTGGCTAGGTCCTCCAAATCGACATCCTCGGCGAGGGGTTTGTCGTGCGTGTGAATCTTGAGGATCTTCACGCGAGCCTCCAAGGTGGGCGGAGGCACGTGGATGAGTCGGTCAAATCGACCGGGTCGCAGTAGGGCCGGGTCCAACATGTCGGGTCGGTTGCTTGCGGCGATGACGGTGACGTTGTGCAGCTCATCCAACCCGTCGAGCTCGACGAGCATCTGCGAGATGACCCGCTCCGTGACCCGGTTGTCCATCGTCCCCCCCCGGGCAGGCGTGATGGCGTCAATTTCGTCAAAGAAGATGACCGCCGGGGCGGCCTGCTTGGCCTTCCGAAAGGTCTCTCGGACGGCTCGCTCGCTCTCGCCCACCCACTTGGACAGGAACTCGGGACCGCGGACGCTGATGAAGTTGGCCTCGGCCTCGGTGGCGACGGCCTTGGCGAGGAGCGTCTTTCCCGTCCCCGGGGGGCCGTAGAGGAGGACGCCCTTGGGAGGTTCGGCCCCCGCCTGATCGAATACCGGTCCGTACTTGAGGGGCCACTCCACGGTCTCCTGGAGCTCCTGCTTTGCCTCCTCGAGGCCGCCGATGTCCTCCCAGGACACGTCCGGCTTCTCGATGAAAACCTCCCGCAGACTGGAGGGCTCCATCTCCCGGAAGGCCTGCATGAAGTCCTCGGCGGTGACCGTCAGCCGATTCAGGATTTCCAGGGGAATCTCCGGGGCCTCCAGGTCGATGTCGGGGAGCACCTTTCGGAGGGCGCGGATGGCGGACTCCTTGCTCAGAGATGCCAGGTCCGCCCCCACGTAACCGTGGGTGAGATTGGCCATCTGCTCCAGGTTCACGTCCTCGGCCAGGGGCATCCCCCGGGTGTGGATTTCGAGGATCTCCAGCCGGCCCTCCCGGTCCGGGATTCCGATTTCGATCTCGCGGTCGAAGCGACCCGGGCGGCGAAGGGCAGGATCCAGGGCGTCGGGTCGGTTCGTCGCTCCGATGACCACGACCTTGCCGCGGGTCCGCATCCCGTCCATGAGGGAGAGAAGCTGGGCAACGACCCGCCGTTCCACCTCCCCCACGACCTCGTCCCGCTTTGGGGCGATGGAGTCAAGCTCGTCGATGAACACGATGCTGGGGGCGCTCTCCTCTGCCTGGTCGAAGATGTCCCGAAGGTTCTCCTCGCTCTGGCCATAGTACTTGGACATGATCTCCGGGCCCGAGATGGAGAAAAAGGAGGCGTTCGTCTCGCTGGCAACCGCGCGAGCGAGGAGGGTCTTCCCCGTCCCCGGAGGTCCGCGCAGGAGAACGCCCTTGGGTGCCTCCACCCCCAGTCGTTCGAAGATTTCGGGGTGGCGGAGGGGGAGCTCAATCATCTCGCGGACCTTCTTGACCTCCTCATGGAGGCCGCCGATGTCCTCGTAGGTGACACGGGGGATCTGGAGTTCCTCGGGCGCGGGCTTCTCGCTAATGGCGACCCGGGTGCCCCGTTGGATGACCAAGGCATCCGCGGCGGGTGCGAGGGCGGTGGCCACGAGGTCCAGCCTTCGCCCCATGATGTTGATCTCCAGGTAGTCGCCGCGGGTGAGGACGCGGCCTTCGAGGTACTGCGCCAGGTACGTCTCGCCTCCGGTAATGCGCAGCGGTTCCGTGGGCGCGAGCGTCACCTTCGTGGCCGGCTTGGCGACGATCTTTCGGATTCCGACCTTCTCGTCGATGCCGGCACCCGCGTTGCGGCGCATGGTGCCGTCGATGCGAATCACGCCGCGGTTCTCGTCTTCAGGATAGCCGGGCCAACAAACCGCCGCGGTCCGTTTCTTGCCCTCGATGGCGATGATGTCGCCCGCCGTCAGGTCGAGTGCCTTCATCACCGCGGGATCCAGGCGAGCGATTCCGCGGCCCACGTCCTTGGTCTTTGCTTCGGTTACACGGAGTACCTTCTCGGTCATAGCCAACGCTCCGGGGGAGGAAACGGGTTGACTTATCTATGTTAGCACTTCTATATAATGCTATTTAGGACATCTTGTCTCCAGAGATCGAATGCAACCGCCCTTATTCGAATCCATTGCGTTCAAATACACGGCCCTTGCTGAAAGCCGTCGTGCGGTCTGTCCTTCTTGACTCCCGCGGACAGGTAGTCATCAAGGATCTCCCCGAGCCCACGCTGCGGGGTGGGGATCTTCTCGTGGACATGCGGGCTTGCGGGGTGTGTGGCTCCGACCTGGAGAAGATTCGCGGAGGCTACACCGCAGCCCCACCGGTTCTCGGCCATGAGGCCGTGGGGGTCGTTCGCGAGGTGGGAAAGGGCGTCGAAGCCATCCAGGAAGGGGACCGGGTGTTCCCGCACCATCACGTTCCCTGCTACGCGTGTGCGTACTGCCGGGCGGGCAGCGAGACCATGTGCGCGGACTACCGGAGGCGGAACCTCGAACCCGGGGGATTTTCCGAGACCTTCCGCGTGCCCGCTTGGAACGTGGAGAAGGGCGGCGTCCTCCCCCTTCCGCCTCCCCTGTCCTTCGAGGAGGGCACGTTCATCGAGCCCCTGGCCTGCTGCATCCGAGCCTTGGATCGCTTCCGAGTGCCCGAAGGCGGGACGATGCTCGTTTCAGGAGCCGGGCCGATGGGACTCTTGACCCTGCAGCTTCTCCCCTTTTATGGCGCAGGGAGCGTGCTGGTCAGCGAGGTCTCCCCATACCGTTCGCGGCACGCGAAGCGGCTCGGTGCCCGAACCGTGGATCCCCGCGAGGGCGAACTCGGCAGGGCCGTGAGGGAGGAATCGGAGGGCCGGGGCGTCGACCTCGCCGTGGTCGCGTCGAGCAGCCCTCAGGCGCTCCTCCAGGCTCTCGACAACACCCGCGACGGGGGGACCGTGGGCCTTCTTGGCATTCCTGAAGTGGGCGCTTCCCTTCCCGAGATGAGCCGGCTCCTCACCCGGGAACTCTCCCTCATCAGCAGCAACGCGGCGACCGAGCGCGAGACCCTGCGGGCCGTTGAGATGCTCGCCGAGGGCGCCATCGAGGTGGCCTCCCTCGTGACCCATCGAGTCGGGCTGTCCGAGATCACGAAGGGCCTGGCCCTTGCGGAGAAGGCGGAGGCCCTGAAGGTCGTCGTCACGCCCTGAGGCTCCGATAAAGCTATTACCGCCATCGCTCTAGGCACGATGCCTGGAGGGCCGCCTGCCCTTCCTGATGGAAACCGGGGGTAAAAGGCATGGACTGGGGGATGGAGAACCGCCTCGCGCGCATCATCAAACCCGGATCCAATCGGACCGTGATGCTCGCCGCTGATCACGGGTACTTCCTGGGCCCGACGCGGAAGTTGGAGGATCCCGGGTCGACCCTTCGCCCGCTCATCCCGTATGCGGATGCCCTGATGGTGACCCGGGGGGTGGTCCGCAGTTCCATCGATCCGCGGATGGACATCCCCATCGTTCTCCGCGTCTCCGGAGGGGTAAGCATTGTCGGGCCCGCGCTGTCCGACGAGGGGATTGCCACTTCGGTGAAGGACGCCCTCCGCATCAACGCCACCGCGATGGCACTCTCGATCTTCGTGGGGACCGCACACGAGCGGCAGACGCTCCTGAATCTGGCCGAGCTCGTCGACCAGGGGACCGAGCACGGCATTCCGGTCCTCGCGGTGACCGCGGTGGGGAAGGAGTTGGAAAGGCGGGACGCCCGCTATCTAAGCCTCGCCTGCCGCATGGCCGCCGAGATCGGCGCCAACTTCGTGAAGACCTACTATTGCGACGACTTCTCCAAGGTGGTCGAAAGTTGCCCCGTGCCCATCGTCATGGCCGGGGGCCCCAAGCTGGAGACGGACATGGACGCCTTCGAGCTCGTCCATGCGGCGATCTCCGAGGGCGCCTCGGGCGTGGACATGGGTCGCAACATCTGGCAGTCGGAGTTTCCCGTGGCCA
>JAJISK010000052.1 GCA_022848785.1 Thermoplasmatota archaeon | reverse complement strand
TCCTCTTCGGGGCCTCCCCCCGGGCGGGTCTCTTCTCGGAGGCCTTCTTGGCGGCGACCTTCTTCGGGGCGGCCTTGGCCTTCTTCGTCTCAGGCGACGGCTTGGTGGGCTTCTCCCCCGGTTCCGCCTTCGAGGGCGCCTCGGGACCGTCCTCCGAGGCCACCTCGGTGGAGTCCAACGCGGGCTCGGGGACCGCCGGTCCCTCAGGCGTGATGGCGGGCTCTCCTTCGACGGTCGGATCCGCGGCCTTTGGTTCCGCCTCGGGCCCCTCGGGCGGGGCCTCTGTGGGCTCCGCCGGGGCCTCTTCCGTCGGGGGCGCCTCCTCAGGACCCGAAGGCTCGGCAGGCGCCTCAACCGCCACGACCTCGATCTCGTCGGGAAACTTCGCGTTGGGGTCCGTAATCCATACGGTGACCCCGATGGTCCCTCGCTTCAATTTGGCCGTGGAGAAGCCCTGGTCGACCCAGAGGTTCTTGGGCTCTCCGTTGTACTTGATATGGCCCGCGTTGAATTTCTGTGTGCGGTGCCGCTGGCTCGTGAGCTTGCCCGAGAGGCGAATAAGGGCTCCTCTGGCTCCGGACCCCATGATTCGGCGAAGGGTGGAGTGGCCCGCCCGGCGGAAGTGCCATCCTCGCTCGAGAGCGCTGGCGAGCTTCTCGGCCATGATCTGCGCGTTGATGGCGGGATTGGCTACCTCTTCGACCTCGATCTGGGGGTTGTCCAGGTCGAAGCCCCGATCCACGTTGTACGTCAGCGCTTTGATGCTCGCGCCCCGACGCCCGATGACGATTCCGGGCCTCTCGGCGAAGAGGGTGATTCGGGTTCCCATTGGCGTCCGCTGGATGTCCAGCCCGCCGAAGCCGGCTCGTGCCGTCTCCTGCATGACGTACTCCTTCAGGAGTACTCGCTTGAGGTTATCCGCCACAATCTTTCGCTCCGATGCCACTACTCCACCTCCCTCAGGATGACCTCGACATTCGTCATCTCCTTCATCCACGGGCTGCTCCGCCCGAACGCCCGGGCCCGGTAGGACTTCACGGGGCGACCGCGATAGGCAGAGATGTGTTGGATGACCATGTTCTCCGTGTCCAGCCCCTTGTACTCGGCGTTCTCCTCCGCGCTCTCGAGGAGGCGGAGGATGTGCTGGGCCACCTTCACGGGATAGCCGCCGGGACCTACGCCTACCTGATGGGCGACCTCCTTGTTGTGGCGGCCATAGGGAATGGCGCGGCGCTTCGCCATCACCTCTTCGAGAAGTCCCTTCGCCACATCCAGGGGTTGTCTGCGCAGGGCGCGACAGACCTCTCGCGCCTTCTTGGGCGAGATGGGCAGTTCCCGGCCGTAGGCCTTCGCCGTCGTATCCTCGTCTACGTCCTGGGAATAACCCATCGCTCACCCCTATTTCAGCGGGAGGAACTTGGAGGAACGCGTCGCGCCGACGCCGGGGCCCGAGTGCTTCACCGGCTTCCGCGTCATCGCGAACTCTCCGAGGTAGTGTCCAATCATCTGGGCTCGAATTTCGAAGGAAACGAACTCCTTCCCGTTGTGAACTGCCACTTTGCGTCCAACGAAGGCGGGGAGAATGGGAATGTCCCGGCGGTGCGTGCGGACCAGCTCGCCGTCCCCGTCCTGCAGCTTTCGCACGACGACCTGATGCTCCGCGGACAGCTCCCGGCCGTAGGTCCGGCGGACCCGGGCCGGGAGAAGGGGAAGCAACTCCCTCAGGCTCATGGCCTGCAGCTCCTCTAGGCTGTGCCCACGGTACGTGAACTCCCGCTTCCGTCGCGCGTCGGCCGCTCCCGCGCGCTTGCGCGCCCTCCGTCGAGCCGCCTTGGCGGATCCGCTTCCACGCTTCGGCATGGCTATACCCTCCTTCCTCTCGCCTTCTTCTTCCGCTTCTGCGGAGAGAGGCGACCGACCTTCCGCCCGGGGGGCGCGTTCCGCGAGACCGTGCTCGGCCTCCCCACGTGCTGATGGCTCCCGCCACCATGGGGGTGCGCGACGGCATTCATGGCCACGCCTCGGACCTTGAAGGCCGCTTTGGCCGTGCTCCGGAACGCATTCACCTTCTTCCCCGCCTTCGCGAAGGGCTTCTCTCGCTGGCCGGACCCGGCTACCACGCCGACCTGGGCTCGGCATGCGGGGTCGAGATCCTTGAACTCCCCCGAAGGAAGCTGAATCACGGTCTGGGTGCCGCGAGAGACGACGGCGGCTGCGGTACCCGCGGCGCGACAGAGTTTCCCGCCATCTCCGGGCTTGAGCTCGATGTTGCAGACGAGGGTGCCCTCAGGGAGGCCGCCAATCTCCACGATATGCCCCCGCTCGATCTCGCCCGCACCCACGAGTACTTCCTGACCCTCGGCGAGCCCTTCGGGCGCGAGAAGAAGAAACTCGCCCTCCTTGAATCGAACACGGGCCAAGGGAGCGCTTCGCCCGGGGGCGTGGAGGATCTTGGTCACGAGGCCCGAGCCTTCTCGCAGTGAGGGCAACGAAACGGCACCGGCATGCCGATGGCTGGGGGATCGGAACGTAGGCGATCCGCGCCCTCTGCGCTGAGCGATGATCTTCTTTCCCATGAAACACCTTCAAAACACGCCTATCCGCATGCCGATCTCCTCTGCCGAGGAGGCGGCTTGCAGCTTGATAATGGCATGTTTTCCGTCTTTCTTCGTATGGGTATTCACCTTTTCTACTTTGGCCTCAAAGAGGGACTCAAAGGCCTGCCGAATCTCCGTCTTCGTGGCGTCTCGCCGTACCACGAATTCCAGCCGGTTGCCATCCTTGAAGTCCTGGGACGCCGTGCCGGAGAGGTAGTTGAGGGACTTCTCCGTCACGATGGGATAGAGCAACACGCCGTGGGGGTCTTCGATCATGGCCAGTCTCCGAGTTCATCAAGGGCATTCTTGCTGAAGAGGGTGAGCCTCCCCGGCATGCCGCCGGGGGCGAGGACTTCCGCGTTGATCCCCTGCGGTTCCTGGATTTCCACGCCCGGGAGGTTGGCGAAGGCGCGGCGGCCCACGGCCTCTCGCGTAAGCACGACCAACGGCCCCTTCGGCCTGCGATAACGCCGCCCCCGCATGGTCCCCCGCCCCGCCCGGACCTTGCGTCCGGACGCCCGGGCCAGGTCCTCGTCGACCCCGAGCCGTTGGAATAGCTCCAGGGCCTGCGCGGTGTCGGTGAGCTCTTCCACCTTCTCCTCAAGGATGATGGGGAGCGAGAGATCCTCCGGGAAGAGGTGCCCCCTCCGCCGTACCCAGGCGGGATCTGCCGTGGCGGCGAGAGCGGATGCTCGGGCAAGGCGTCGCTCCTTCTTGTTCAGTTTCTTCTTCCAGTCTCGATCCGGACGGGGGGGGTGGGCGCGCCGTCCGCCGACGGTGCCCGGGGACTGCGCTCCTCGACCGCCGCGTCCCTTCAAGCGGGGAACGCGCGACACGCCCCGCCCCTTGCCCCACCCCTCCACGGCGTGGCGGAGGCCGGCCCTAGGCGCCGGTCCGTAAGGCTGCCGACGGTTGGCCTGGAACGCGCTCACCGCACGCCGAATCGCGTCCGGTCGCACCTCGTGCCCAAAGACGGGTGGCAAGTCGACCGCTTTCATCGGCTTGCCCTTCACGGAGTAGAGGTATACCTGTCCCCCCCCTAGCTTCGGGCGTCGGGTGGGCTTCTCCTCTCCCTCCTCTTCGAGGACGAGGTACTCCTCCCCCTTCAACGCCTCGAGGATACGCTCTCGCAGCTCGGGAACCGTGCCGGAGGCGTCCAGATCCAAGGCCTCTGCCCACTCCTGGAGCCGGGCCTTGCGGGCACGCCGCACATCCTTCGGCTCGATGTCGGGGCGGGCGCCCTCCTCGTCGCTGGCCTTCTTCGCCACGCTAGGCCCCCTGTTTCGACGTGAGAGAGACGTACGCAAACTCGGGCTCTTCGACGATCTTCGGCTTGCGGGCCCGCATGGGGTCCCGCAGGCGCACGAGACGCTTGGTCGGTCCGGGAACGGAGCCTTTCACGAGAAGGAAGGTGTTCCGGATCTCCCCGTACCGGAGGAAACCCCCGTCGGGATTGATCTCCGCGGGGTCGTCTCCGATCTTCAGAACGAGCTTGTTGTACTCCGTTCGCTGGTGGTACCCCATCTGTCCTGCCTGGGGGACGGTGGGACGGGTGTAGCCCGGCGAGAAGGTTCCCAGGGTCCCGACCCGACGCCGGATCTTGCTGTCCTTGTGACTTAGGATCTTGATGCCCCAGCGCTGGACGGCCCCCTGGAACCCCTTCGCTTTGGTGACCGCCGCCACGTCCACGAGCCGTCCTTCCTCCGCGAAGTCGTGGACGGTCACCTCCTTTCCCAGTTGCTCCCGGGCGTACGCGAGGCGCTCGGCTACCGTCCCCCCTCCGACCTGGGTCTCCATGACGTCGGGAGCCTTCTTCGGAACGCCCGGCACCAGGCGCGGTTGGGTGTGCATGAGAACCCGAACCTCGTCGAGGGACTCGGGGTCGAAGCGATCCCAGTGGGCGGTCCTCTTCCCCTTCCCCACCGGCCGGCGGCGGCCGAGTTCGCGATCGAGATCGGAGCTCCACACCTCGCCGCGAGCCTGCAGCCCCGAAGGACCGTTCTCGTAGAAGCGGACCGCCCCGACCTTCATCGGTGGTGTCTCCACGACGGTCACGGGGACCTGAATCTCCTGGCCGCTCGAGGGGCTGTTGGGATTGAAGTCGACGAGGAGGACATGGGTCATGCCGGCCTTGTAGCCGGCGAAGGATTGGATGCGAGGGCTCCCGCTAACTTCGGGCCATGAGCCGAAATGGGGGACCTCTCTGCGGGCCCGTTTCCGCGGCGAATAGGCCATGGATCCGCGGCGGGGCCGGTGGACTTTCGGCATGCTTCCTCTGCGCGAGGGGAGGGACTCCCCCGCCGAGTCGTGACGCTTCTCGCGATCCAGAACCCTCGGGCCACGGTGTTGGGGCGTTCCCTTTCCCAGGGCGTCTGACCCGGCTCGCCCCCGTTTCACGAGTGGGGTCTATTTAATCGTTGGCGTGTGGGGAGGTGGCACCCCCGAACCCGGGCGCCCGGCGGTTTTCGGTCCTGATAACATTAGCCGAACGTTTATATGCGCAACCTTGGAGAGGGGAGCGAGGGTCATGCCGGGCAAGAGGATGAAGATGAAGGTGTGCCTCGTAGGGGAGGCCGCCGTGGGGAAGACCAGCCTCATCCGCCGGTTCGTTCACGACGACTTCGACGACAAGTACATTCAGACCTTGGGGACCAAGGTCTCCAAGAAAGAGATTGCCCTCGACGTCCCGAAGCACGGGCAGTTCACCGTGGACATGACCGTCTGGGACATCATGGGACAGAAGGGTTTCCGCGAGCTCCTCAAGGAGGCCTACTTTTACGGCACCAAGGGCATCATCGCGGGGTGTGACCTCACCCGGAAGGCCACCCTCGACGACCTCGACGACTGGATCGAAGGGGTCTACAGCGTCACCGGTCGGGTGCCCATCGAAATCTTCGCCAACAAGGCGGACCTCAAGAAGAAGCGGGAGCTTACCACGGAGGAGGTGGAGCAGTTCTCCAAGGCCTACGACTCCCCCTACCACTTCACCAGCGCGAAAACGGGGGACAACGTGGAGGAGGCCTTCCGTAACCTTGCCCAGCGAATCGTCTCGGAGCGCCTTGCCGAACGCCCGGCCACGGTCAAGGCCTAACGAATCCCCAGAATCTAAAATCACAGGTGATAGGCTCGTGGTGACTTTTATCTGCTAGGGAACCCAAGCGCAGCTGGGATGCCGGTCCTCCTCCCTCCCAAGGAACATGTCCTGAAGCTGAAGGTCTGCTTCGTCGGGGAGTTCGCCGTGGGGAAGACCAGCTTGGTCAACCGATTCGTTCACAACACCTTTCAGGGCCGCTACATGGCCACCATCGGGGCCAAGATACAGAAGGTGGACCTGAAGGTCGACCAATCCAGGGTCATCATGACGCTCTGGGACATCATGGGAGAAAAGGGCTTCCGCGAGCTGCTGCGGGAGGCCTATTTCGAGGGGGCGAACGGCCTCGTTGCGGTCTGCGACCTGACGCGTCCGGGCAGCCTGTTGGACTTGGAGGAATGGATCGCCGCCGTCTATCGCATCGCGGGACGGGTCCCCCTCGTCATCGTCGCCAATAAGGCCGACCTGACCGAGCACGCCGTCGTCACGGAGGAGGAGGTCCAGGCGTTTGCTCGGCGACACGACTGCGAGGCCTTCATCACCAGCGCGAAGACCGGAGAGGGCGTGGGTGAGGCCTTCTTGGCCATCGGACGCGGAATGGCCCGACTGGCGTGAGCCCGCGGGGCAACGTGGAGCCCCGGCTATCGGGCCTGATAACGG
>JAJISK010000051.1 GCA_022848785.1 Thermoplasmatota archaeon | reverse complement strand
GGGCTTCTTCCTAGCAGCCTTCTTCACGGGCTTCTTGGCCGATTTCTTGGCCGGCTTCTTCGCCGGCTTCTTCGCCGCGAGTTTCTTGGGGGTCTTCTTGGCTGGCGTCTTCTTCGCCGCCCCCTTCTTCTTGGGGGGCGCCTTCTTTGGCGGTGGCACCTCCACTTTGATGCCTAGGCGTTTCAACGCACGGATGGCATCCTCCTGCGGCACCACCTTCTCGAGGTCCTTCAGCTTCGCCTTCTTCAGGGAAGCCATCGTGTAGCCCGCATCCACGAGAAGGGCCGCGGTCTTGGCCCCCACCTTTCGGCGTCGTAGCGCGTCGATCGTGTCTTTCCTGGCCATCTAATCCTCCGCATCGTCGCTCAAGGCGGGGGAGTCGTCCTCGAGTTCCACGACCATATCCTTCTCCTGGCTTCCATGGCCGGCGATTGCATGTCCGTCCCCTCGGGCGCCGGAGAGGGCCTCGGGACCGAGCACTCCTGTCAGGATGTCGTCCAGGTCGACGGCCTCCCCACCGATGCTCCGCATCGGATCGACCCCGTCCTCCCCGAACCGGAATTGGATGATCGTCCTTGCCGTGTTGCGGACCGTGCGGTCTTCCATCACCTTGAGGTCCTCCAGCGCGTTGATCAGGCGGCGCTGCATGTACCCCGACCGGGACGTGCGGACGGCGGTGTCGACCAGCCCTTCCCGGCCACCCATGCTGTGGAAGAAGTACTCCGTAGGGGTCAGGCCGCTCTTGTAGGAGGAGCGGACAAAGCCTTTGGCCTCCGCACCCAGGTCCTCCGGCTGGAAGTGGGGAAGGGTGCGCTTCCAGTAGCCCCGGGAGATCCGCTCCCCCCTCACGGCTTGTTGCCCGATGCTTCCCGCCATCTGGCTCAGGTTCAACATGGAGCCTCGGGCGCCGCTTCGCGCCATGATCACGGCACTATTCTCCAATCCCAAGTGCCGGGAGGCGATCTGGCCCGCGTCGTCTCGCGACCGGCCGAGCTTCTTCATAGCCTCCACCTCCAAGGTCTCCTCCAACGAACGGCCAGGCATCTGCTCCAGTTCGCCCGCCTTGTAGGCCTCCACGAGACCGGCCACTTCCTCCATGGCCCGCTCGAGGACCTCCGCAATCTCGTTCTTCGCCTCCTGAGGGATGTCCTCGTCGTCGATGCCCGTGGTGAAGCCTCGAAGCATGATGGTCGCGATGGCGAACCGGGTCGCGTCGTCGATGAACTGGCGGGCCCGCTCGGTTCCGTAGTTCCGCGCGATTCGGTCGACGAGTTTCCCCTTGAAGGCGCCGATGGCGTTCTCGTCCATGACCCCTTCGCGAATCTTGCCCTTTTCGATCCGCACTACCGCATCCTCCTCATCCCCTCGAGAGCCGATGGAGGCACGGAAGGTGACGGTAAGGTCCTCCGGGAGGATGGTGCTGAAGAGGAGCTTCCCGCTCCAATACGATTGGCCGTCCGCCTTCATGTCCGGCTTGGGGAGGCCCATGCGCCCGACCATGGAGAGGAGGTAAGAGGTCTCGTCTCGCGTGAACCGGGCGCCCTTGTATGTCATGAGGAAGGCGCCGGTGATATGGTCGTGGATGGCCCCGATGACCGGGCCGCCGAAGCGGGGTGACAGGATGTGCTCCTGGACTTTCATGAGAATCTTCGCTTCAGCCCGCGCCTCCTCGCTCTGGAGAACGTGGAGATTCATCTCGTCGCCGTCGAAGTCCGCGTTGTAGGGGGGACAGACGGCCAGGTTCAGGCGGAAGGTCTTCCCTGCCATGACCCGCACCTGGTGGGCCATGATGCTCATCCGATGGAGGGATGGCTGCCGATTGAAGAGGACGATGTCGCCGTCCACGAGCTGACGCTCCACGATGTAGCCCAGCTCAACGGCGTCGGCCACGGTCTCCGCGTTCTTATCGGTGACCCGGATCCGCCGCCCGTCGGGCCGGATGATGTAGTTGACGCCGGGGATGTACTCCCCATTCCCGCCCGTAGGCTTGGGACCCCGGATCACCCACTCCTTCACGATCTCCTCGTTGTACGCCTGGACGTGGACGGGGACGGTGAGTTCCCGGGCGGCCTGGTAGGGAATCCCCACCTCGTTGATGCTGATAAGGGGGTCGGGGGAGATGACGGTGCGCGCGGAGAAGTTCACCCGTTTCCCGCTCAGGTTGGAGCGGAATCGTCCCTCCTTCCCCTTGAGACGCTGCACGAGGGTCTTGAGGGGACGCCCGGATCGATGTCGGGCGGGAGGAATCCCGCTGGTCTGGTTATCGTAGTAGGTGGTGACGTGGTACTGGAGCAGCTCCCAGAGGTCCTCCACGATGAGCTGCGGGGCGCCTGCATCCCGGTTCTCACGCAGACGCTGGTTGATCCGGAGGACGTCCACCAGTTTGTGAGTCAGGTCGTCCTCCGACCGGTCCCCGGACTCAAGCGTGATGGAGGGCCTCACGGTGACGGGAGGGACCGAGAGGACCGTCAAGATCATCCACTCCGGACGGGCGACATCGGGGTTGATCCCCAAGGGTCGGAGGTCCTCATCGGGAATTCGTTCCAGCCGCTCGCGCACCTCCTTCGGTGTCAGCTTGTGGCCGTCCTCCCGGAAGGTCGTGGGTTTGTCCAGCGTGACCTTCATCTGGTCCGCCTTGCAGTGGGGGCAGACCTGGCGTTTCGTCGCGTCTCGCGCCGTCTGCTTCGTGATTTCCATCGTCCGCGGGGACTCGCCGCTGGCCGCGAGGGCGTCGCTCTTCCGCATCTCGTCCAGGTACTCCTGCTTCTCCTCCCGGCTGAGCAAGAGCCGGCCGCAGGCACGGCACGTGGATTGGAGGAGGATCTTGATCTCCTTGATGTAACCCACGTGGATGACCGGCATGGCGAGGTCGATGTGGCCGAAGTGACCCGGACAGTCGTCTACACGTCCGCCGCACGTCTTGCACCGCAACCCCGGCTCGATGACGCCCATATGGAGGTCCATGAGACCCATGTCGATGGGGAACCCGTCGTCATCGTAGGTGTCGGCCGTGATGATCTTGGTGGCGCTCATCCGACGGATCTCGTCCGGACTCAGGAGCCCGAACCGGAGGGCTTGGATCCGTTTCGAGACCCCGTGGAGAGGCGTGGGCATCATCGAAGGTCCTCCAACTGGAGACGCATGGCCACGCCGAGAGAGAGCAGTTCATCCACGAGGAGCTTGAACGCGTAGGAGGTCTGGACGGGGTAGATGTTGGAGTTGTTGCCGCAGACGGTGCAGCGAAGGTTTCCCTTCCGATCTTTGATGGCGAAGTGGCCGCACTCGGGGTTCCCGCATACGTACAGGAGGATGCCGTCCGACTCGTCCAAGAGGCGGTCCTTGATCACCATGGCCGCCCCGTGGCCGATGAGGCAGTCCCGTTCCATCTCGCCGAAGCGGAGGCCGCCTTGCCGTGATCGTCCCTCGGTGGGCTGGCGGGTGAGGATCTGCACGGGTCCTCGACTCCGCACGTGAAGCTTCCCGGAGACCATGTGGTGGAGTTTCTGGTAGTAAATGGCCCCGATGAAAATCTCCGCGGGGATCATCTGGCCGGTCTTGCCGTCGATGAGGACCTCCTTTCCGTTGCTCTTGAACCCGTTCTTCCCGAGGGCCTCTCGCAACGCGTCCTCCGTCTCCCCGCTGAAAGGCGTGCCGTCTACCGAGCGTCCCTCGGAGGAGCCAACCTTGCCCCCGATCATCTCCAGAACGTGGGCCACAGTCATCCTCGAGGGGATGGCATGGGGATTGATCACGAGGTCCGGAACGATGCCTTGCTCCGTGAAGGGCAGGTCCTCTTGGGCGGCGAGGAGACCGACCACGCCCTTCTGGCCGTGGCGAGAGGCAAATTTGTCCCCCAGCTCGGGGATACGAAGGTCACGGATCTTCACCTTGGCCAGCTTGCTTCCGTTCTCGGATTCCGTGAGCATGACGCTGTCGACCCACCCCATCTCGCCGTGGCGCACCGTGATGCTGGTCTCGCGCCGCTTTTGCGGCGTTAGAAAGTCCGTCTCCTCCTCCAGGAACCGGGGCGGAGAAGTCTTTCCGATGAGAACGTCGCCGCCTCCCACCCCCACCTCGGGGCTGATGAGGCCGTCCTCGGGGGTCAGGCTGCCGTAGGCCAGGTCGGCGCGGGCACCGCGGACGTCGGGGCTCGGGGTCTCGAAATGGTCCTCCTGGCCGCCGGGGTAACGGCGTTCCTCGGCCTTGTAGGTCCGCATGAAGCTGGAGCGTCCGAGGCCGCGCTCCACGGAGGCCTTGTTGATGACCACCGCGTCCTCCATGTTCCACCCGTGGTAGGACATGACCGCGACGATGTAGTTCTGGCCCGCGGGACGGCGGTTGAAGTTGAGGAAGTGCATGGCTTCGGTCTGGACCAGCGGCATCTGCGGGTAATGGAGGAGGTGGCTCCGGGTGTCGGGCCGAATGCGGTAGTTGGATGCCGCGAGGCCTAAGGACTGCTTGATCATGCCGGCGCCCATCGTGACGCGGGGCGAGGAGTTGTGTTCCGCGTACGGGACGAGGCCCGCACTGACTCCAAGGATGACCAGGGGGTCAATTTCCATGTGCGTGTGCTCCTTCGTAAGAAGGCTGTCCCCCTCCAGGGTGGACTGGCAGAAGTGACACCGGAGCTCCACGAGGCCCGCCTCGCTGCCGGGGTTGACCCAGTCGACGTCGCCACGCGAGAGGGCGTGGTCGCAATGCGGGCAATCGGGTGGCACGCCGTATCCGTAGAGGGCGATAAAGGCGTCCTCCTCTTCCTCGGCGTCGATCCACTCCACAATCCCGTTGTCGATCATGTCGGCCCAGCGGAGCTTCCCGATAGGGAGGTCTTCCAGGTCCTTCTGCGTGAGGACCGGGATACCCTCTCGGAGCACAAGCAATGGTCGTCGCATCCGGCCCTGGTCGCAGTTGATGATGATCTCGTTCATCGACCGGTCGAACCGGATGTTGACCTCATGGCTTAGGAGTCCGGAGCGTCGTCGACCCCGGATCTCC
This sequence comes from Thermoplasmatota archaeon, assembly GCA_022848785.1. Next base: position 1,622 of record JAJISK010000051.1, on the reverse strand, counting down.
TCGACGAGGGTCTCGGGTTTCTCGTGGAGGCCGACGAGGTCTCCGTTGACGTACACACGAGTGAGCTGGGTCTGCTGTCCGGCCACACGACGGGTCCCCAGGTCGGCCAGGAGAAGCTTGACAGTGTCCTCATCGAACCCTTCGGAGACGTCGATGACGAGGGCGGCGTTCTTGACCAGTCCGCAATTCTGCCCCTCCGGCGTCTCGTTGGGACAGAGGCGGCCCCACTGGGTGGGGTGGAGGTCCCGGGCCTCGAAGTGAGGCTGGCTTCGCGTCAACGGGGAGGTCACCCGCCGCAGGTGGCTCATGGCACTCATGTGCGACGTCCGGTCGAGGAGTTGGGATACCCCCGCCCGGCCGCCCACCCAGTTCCCTGTGGACAGCGCGTGCAGGAGGCGTTGGGACAGGAGGTCGGGCCGGATCGCAGCCGAAATCTTCAGTCCCTTCCCGCGAGCGTAGCTGCGCTCCAGCTGGTACTTCAGGTCCTTGATGAGGTTCGCGAAGGCCACGCGGAAGAGGTCCTCCATCAGGTCCCCCGCCAGCTTCAGGCGCTTGTTGGCATAGTGGTCCTTGTCGTCCGGGCGACGAAGGTCCAAGGAGAGCTCGAGGATCGACCGCGCAATGCGGCCCAGGAAGAGGGCCTTCTTGATCCGGCTCTCCTTCGTGTCGCCCAAATGCGGGAGGAGGGAACGGTCCAGGATGGAGTCCACCTTGCGGATCCGGTACTCCTTGGCCTGGCCCGTGGCAAACTTTTTCTCGAGGTAGAGGAGCGCGTCCTCCTGGCTGAAGATCCCCGCGGGCGGGTAGAGCTTCTTGTTCTGGATCTCCTCCAGGTTCGCGTAGACGATGAGGCGCATCTGGGGGGTCGCGACAATGGCGTTGAAGATGTCCTCGTCCTTGTCCATTCCTAGGGCCTTGAGGAGGATGACGAGGGGAATCTGGCCGGAGGCCGTGGGGACGGTGACCATGAGGATGCTGTCCTTTTTCTTCTCCACCAGGGTAAGAGCCCGGTACCCTTCCCGCTGGGAGAAGACCTTGGCCACCTCCATACGGCGGCCGTACCGCTCATTGAATTCGACGAGGACGCGATTGGGAGCCAGGTCCTCCAGGGAGATGAGCACCCGTTCTGTTCCGCTGATGATGAAGTAGCCACCGGCGTCATAGGGATCCTCACGGAGATCCACGAGCTTCCGGTGATATTCCTCGTCGAGGAGGTCGTAGCCGTCCTCCAGGTTCTCTCGGTCGAGGCGGCACTTCTTCGTCTTGACCATGATCGGGAGGTTGCCGATGAAAACCCGAGCAGGCTCCCGCTCGATGCCGTCCTCGACGATGGTGAAGTCCAGGTAGAGTGGTGCCAGGTAAGTCAGACCCCGGAGGCGGGCCTCCATGGGGGTGAGGGGGTGAGACGCGCCGTTGGCCTCCTTGACTTCGGGCAGCTTCACATGGATGGTGGGCTTCGCATCGGGCGGGATCCGTCCGTTCTCCTCGTTCCGACGGCCAAAACGAATCTCGACTTTTCGACCCTCAGTTCGGTCCTCGTCAAGCTTAATGATGCCCCGCCGCTCGTCGTCCACCATGGCCCGAAGGCTGTCCACAATGCCTTGCATCCGGCTGTTTGGATT
>JAJISK010000050.1 GCA_022848785.1 Thermoplasmatota archaeon | reverse complement strand
CTGAGTCCCCGCCGCCTCCAGCGCCTCCACCAGCTCCTCTGCCTTTGTTTTGGCCGAGTTGTAATGCACGCCGATACCGGCGGCCCCTCGCGCCGCGAACTCACGGGCGGTGGCGGATCCGATGCCGCCCGTTCCGCCCGTAATCAGGGCGCGCTTCCCCTCGAGCATTCGGGCCATCGCAACGCGAAGGGACTCCTCAGTAAAGGGCGTTCCCTCCATTTGGGGGCGGAGAGGGCGCGCTCAAGCGTCTACTCGCCCTGCGCCGCCTCCAACGCCTTGAAGATCAGGCTAACCTCGGGATAGCCCCGTTCCGCCATTCGGATGATGTACTCCTTGTCCACCACGTAGGTGGTGGGGGCGATGGAACCGTCCTCGGCCAAGGCGTGGAAGTCCTCGGCGCAACCCTTGGCCTCGTCAATGAGGAAGGCGAAGGGCAGGCTGTTCCGGTAGACGAAGATGGATTGGAACCGCTGGTTCGAGGGGGAGATGCCGATGATCTCGGTGTCGGTGGCCTTGATCTCCGCGGTCTGGGCACGGACCCGTCCCAGGTAGGCGGTATTCTCCTCCGAGCTGTCCGCCGGGGGGCAGAACATCAGGACCAGGTTCTTCTTCCCCTGGAAGTCCCGGGTGTCGAAGATGCGCGCGTAGGTCGCGGGCAGGTGGAAACGGGGCGCCTTCTCCCCCACGGGAATGGGGTCCATGATTCCGGTCGGGTCGTCGAGGCCCTCGACGCCTAAATACTTGACCGGAAGGCTCAATTTTTAGTATCGGTCGGCGGTAGGCCAGGCGTGACTTCCCTGCTGGGGGCCCACGTCTCCATCGCCGACGGCGTGGATCTCGCCCCGGGCCGCGGAGACGCCCTCGGCTGTGAGGCCATCCAGATTTTCTCCAAGAACCAGCGCCAGTGGGCAGCCAAGCCCCTCACGGAAGAGGCCACGGAGGCCTTCAAGGAGGCGTTGCGCAAGTCCCAGCAGCGGGCCACGGCCATCCACGACTCCTACCTCATCAACCTGGCGGACAGGCGGGCGGAGAACGTGGCGAGATCCCGCGACGCCTTCGTGGTGGAGCTGGAGAGGGCGCAACTCCTGGGGGTCCCCCATCTCATCTTCCATCCCGGGAACCATCGGGGGGAGGGAATCGAGTTGGGCATTCGGCAGATCGCGGCAAGCCTGGATCTCACCCTGAAGGAGGCCGATGCTCCCGACGTCACTGTCCTACTGGAGGGCACGGCCGGGGCTGGCAACTCAGTCGGGAGCACCTTCGAGCAGCTCCAGGGCGTTCGGGAGGCGGTGGATATGCCCGAGCGCGTGGGTTTCTGCTTCGACACGTGCCACCTCTTTGCTGCCGGCTACGACATCCGGACCGAGGAGAACTACGAGCTCGTAATGCAGCACGCGGAGAACATGTTGGGGCGCGAGAACATCCAGGCCTTCCACCTGAACGACTGCAAAGGGGAGCTAGGGTCCCACCTCGACCGACACGAGCACATCGGCCAAGGTGGAATCGGGCTCGAAGGATTCCGCCTCCTCGTCAACGACGCTCGGTGGGATGGGGTCCCCATGTATCTCGAGACGCCGGGCCGGGAAGAGCAGTTCGAGGAGAACCTCAAGGTGCTCAAAGGGCTTCGGATGTCCTGAAGCGGGACTCCCCGGGTGGTAGGCGCGGCAGATTGCCACGCCCTTTTCGCTCACTCCGGTCCTTGCCCGCCTCGTCGCCGTACTAGGATCACGACCACGATGATGATGACGGTGACAACCACGGCGATGATCTCGCCCATCAGCACCATGTCGATGGGGGCCGCCGCAGGCACCGCTGCAATCGTGGCCGTCCCCGCGGCGAGGGTCGAGCACTGGTCTGTCAGGTCGTACTCGATGTGGTCGGCAGCCCCGCTCGGGACGTCACCGACGAGTGGCTTGAACTGGAAGGTCGTCTCGCCTGCCCAGACCGGCTGGTCGGGGGACCCGATCACGCCGCCGAAGCCGAACGCGCGGAGACACATCGAACCGCGCCTCGCGGGGCGACGGCCACATCGTAGAGGCCTCTGATGAGTCGCGGAACGAGGAATCGATTCCCGAGCCGTCGGTGGAGAGCCCCCAAGGCCAGGAGTTGGTCCAGGAGGGCAGGGAAGACGGCCGGGCCGCTCAAGACTTCCCCACCCGCAAAAACGAGGTGAGCAGATCGCAGGACCTCCCTCTCCGTGAGGCCAACTAGCAGACGCCGTCCCTCATGGTGCTGGAAGGGCAGGACGCGGATTCCCCGGGAGCGCCCCCACCACGAAACCACGCGCGCGAAGGTCCGGCAGATCCCGCACTCGCCGTCGAACAACAGCGTCGATCCCTCGTAGATGGCCGCACCCATGGCTCGGCTTCCTCGCCAGACTAGACGCGCGCAGCTAAAGAAGGTTCACCGATTGCTCTCCATACCCGCAGGCAACGGATACCCGAGCTTGGCGGGGTGAGGACGAGCGATCCACCGGGCCAGGAGCTCCCCCGCGACCGTAAGGAGAGGAAAGAGGAGCCATGGATAGAGGTTGAGCCCAACGAACTCGACAGACCAGTGCCGGAGCACCGTCGCCCACGTGGGATAAAGGGCGTAACCCCATCAGGTGCATACCCTCCTCGAGAATGGCCAGGCCCGGGATCCACCAGAGACGAGGCCAGCTGACGACCCCGAGGATGACGAGGATGGCCGCTACTCCGAGCTACGTGTTCGTGGGTCCTCCCCGTCCCGGTCCTGCCCATGCGGCCTCGAGAAATCCGAGGGCCACGGCGATCGTCACGGCTACGAGAATGGCAACGATGCCTCTCCGCAATCCAACTCCCCCCGCTAGGGTATCGCACGGAGACTAACATGCTTTTCGATGCCTACCCGAGGAGATCATCGACCCGGAAATACGCCGTCCCCGACGCCTCAGCCGTCTCCCGATCTCGTTCGCGATCGCCCACGAACACGGCGCCCTCGGGCTCCCCACCCAGCCGCTTAATGCACAGGAGGAGGGGCTCCGGGTCTGGCTTGAGGTGGGCTGTGTCCCCGCGCGCCACGATGGCTCCGATGAACGCGGACAGGCCGGTCACACGCAAGGCCTCCTCGGCACAGGCATGGCAATTAAGCGTAACCACGCCGACCGCGCCCTCGCCCAGATGGGAGAGCACGTCCGCAATTGGGAGCCGCAGGGCCCTCGCGGCCCCTTCCATCTCGTAGATGCGCAACGCCCGATCCAGGGCGGAGGCCTCTTCCCCCGTGGCCTCGCGGAGCATCTCCCAAACGGTGCGTCCCGCGGACTCCTTCCCGAAACGGCGAGCAATGCGCCCGAGGTCGGCCTGTGCCTTTCCCCAATTGACCTGCAGACGGACGAGCGTCCCGTCGAGGTCGAAGACCACGGGCGCGAAAGGACGCAGCAACTCTATGGCTCGCTCAAGTTGTCCACCTTTCACCGAATTCCACCCACGAGGGGGGAGCCCTAAGCCTTTTTCGTCTGGTCCAACGGTTCTCGGCCGGCAAAGCCCGTCTCGAGATCGTGGTACCACTCGAGGTGGGGTTCGCCCCGTTGCCAGCAGAGGAAGACCGTGCGGCCGTATCGTTCCGCGTAGAAGTCCACCAGTCCCTCCTTCAGGCTCTTGATATGCCCCCCGAGCTCGTGGATTCCCCGCACCCACTTGCGAATCGCCTTGTACGCGTCATCGAGCTCCTCTTGGAGGCCCTCGTAGGTGTCGTGGTCCGGCGTGTCGGGCCGCAGGATCTCCTCGCCCCACTGCGTCTCCAGCTCGGTCAACCGTCCGCGCACGCGGCGGTTCTGCGCCCGCAAGCGGTCAATCTCGCGCAGGGCTTTGCGAATCTGGGGTAGGAGTTCGTTGACCTCTTCCGGAGTGAGAAGACGCGAGGGAACTTCCGGACGGGCCATGGGTCCATCCCCTAGGTCAGTCCCTCGATCCCCGCCGCCAGCTCCTCGAACTTGTGTTGGAGGATGTCGAGGGCCGCGTCGAGGGCCTGCACCGTGGTGAGGGCGCCATCGGTCTCGAACCGGAAGAGGAAGCGCGTCGGGTCCACGCTGACCTTGATCCGACCCTCCGATGCCTCCTCGCACAGTCGGCAGAGCGTGCACTTCTCGATGTCCGTGACCCGGAACTCCCCGTTCGCCTCCAGGATGTTCACCGGACACACCGAGGCGACCTCCTCGGTCAACGTCTTGTCCTTCGGGTCGAACTCCAGGATGGGGTAGAACTTGTAGGCCGCCCCCTGGGCCGCCTGCCACTTGGCGTGGTCCTCGCCCGTTCCCAGGATGGCTGTGGCGTAGATGAGCATGGCCTGGCCGTCCCCCAGTTTCACGATGGGGATGTCCGGGTCCCGGGGGGCAAGCTTCGTATCCCCCACGGGCAAGAGGTCTCGTGAGAACGCGGTCCCGGGTCCCCGCTTGTTGAGGGAAAACATGATGGTGCAGTGGGGGCACCCCTCTCCCCCGCAGGTCGAGCAGGTCGCTCGCGGCTCGAAGACCTCCAAATCCGTGGGGATGGGGATGAGGCTGAGTCGGTGGGCGATGATTTCGTCGAAGAGAGGGGTCACGCTCTCGTATTCCTTCCCGTCCTCGCCGCGGATGGGACCGAGGTGGAACTCCACTTCCTCGATGGCCATCTTGGGAACGTTCGCCGTCAGGGTCCTCCGGAGGGAGTTCATGAAGGTGGGCTCCGCGTCCTCGATGAGGATTCGGGCCTCCTGATCCGACATCTGCCGGACGGTGACCTTCATCAGACTCTCCGGCCCCGCCGGCCTCCCTGGGACTTTCCGCCGTTGTGCGGCACGGGGGTCACGTCCTCGATGCGTCCGATACGAAGCCCGGCCCGGGCAAGGGCGCGGATGGCCGCCTGGGCCCCGGGGCCCGGAGACTTGGACTTGTTCCCCCCCGGCGCGCGGATCTTAACGTGGATGCCCTCCACCCCCCTCTCCTTCGCCGCGTCGGCGACGCGTTCGGCCGCGCGCATCGCCGCATACGGGGTGGACTCGTCCTTGTCCGCTTTCACCACCATGCCCCCCGTGGCCTTGGCGATGGTCTCGGCTCCCGTGAGGTCGGTCAGCGTGATGATGATGTTGTTGTAGGAAGCATAGATGTGGGCTACGCCCCACTTGGTCACCTCATTCACCTCCTTCCTGGGCGAGGCGGCGCGCCTCCATGACCTCCCACGACGGCCGAGCCGGGTGCGCCTCGTTCGCCAGGTCCGAGTGGGGATGGTACCGGATGGAGTCCTCCTCGTTTCGACGGACGATGTATCCAGGGATCGTCACCTTTCGATCGCTGATGGAGATGTGGCCGTGGACGATGAACTGGCGCGCCTGCCTGGCCGTGTGGGCGAGCCCCTTCAAGTACGCCAAAGTCTGGAGCCGGCGCTCCAGGATGTTCCGCGTCTGGAGGGTCAGCACGTCATCCAGGTGGGCCCCCGATGAGGCGAGGATGCCCAACCGTGCCAAGCGCTGGAGTAGTTCCTCGACTTCTTTCTCGGCCTGGGAGTCCCCGAACCGGACCTGGGCTTGCAGGACGCGAGCCCGCTGTCGCCAATGCCGGAGGAGACTCTCCGTCCTCCATAACTCTCGCTTGTTCCGGAGTCCAAACTGTCCGAGGAGATCGTTCTCGGCCTGGATTCGATCGGCCTGAAAGGGACGCGAGGGCCGCGACCAGCGCGCACGAGGAAACTTGGGATCACCCACGAGATTCTACCTACCCTGCCTGACCGCCCTTGCCGGCCTTGCGGGTCACGCCCACCTGTAGCCCTTTCCGTCCGTTGCTCTTGGTGCGTTGCCCCCGCACCTTCTTTGCGCCCGTCTCGTGGCGGATGCCGCGGTAGCTGCGAATCATCTTCAGCCGGTTGATGTCGTCCGTCCGTCGCAGGTCGACCTCGGCGCCTACGAGCTGTCCGTCCTCGCCTGTCCAGTAGTCCGCGCGACGGTTGAGGGCCCACACAGGGACCCTCTCCCCCAGCTCCTCGAGGAGGGCGGCGAGTTCCTCGACTTTCTCGTCGGACATGTTTCCAATCTTCTCAGTCCGCGGTACCCCGATGAGGTCGGAGAGCATTTCCGCCACCCGGACGCCGATTCCCTTCACCCCCGTCAGGGCGAGGGCGATGGGTCGATTCCCATCCAGGTCCGTCGTCGCGATTCGGACGATGTACTTGAAGTCCTCAGCGGTTTCTTCGTCTGCCATGGGGACGACCGTTACGAAGCTGCCGACGCTATATAAGCGTGCGCGGGAGCCAGGCATCCGGGAATCCTTAAAGGCCGACGGGGCCTTCGCGCGGCCGTGCAGGGCTACCTGGCCATCCTGCGACCGCCCAACCTCGTGATGTCCTTCGTAGGGTGCCTCCTGGGGAGCGCCGTCGTACTGGGCTCGGTCTCTACGCTCCTCGAGTCCCTCTCTCCCGCCCTGCAGGCCGCCGCCATCGCGGTTCTCTTCACCGCCGCCGGCAACACGCTCAACGACTACTACGACCGCGAGACAGATCGGGTGAACCACCCGGAACGCCCGATTCCTAGCGGGAAGGTGACGGCCCGAGGAGCCCTGGCCGTTGCCGGGCTGCTGTTTGCGGCCACGGTGCCCTGGAGCCTCCTCCTCCGCTGGGAGCTCCTGGCCGTGGTCCTCGTCAACCTGGCTTTCATGGCGTCCTACGAAGCGGTCTTCAAGCGGACGGGCCTCCGGGGCAACCTCCTCATCGCGTGGTTGGTGGCCTCCCTCTTCCTCTTCGGGGGACTGGCCCTGTACCCTGATTTCCCGGCCCTCCTGCCGGTCCTCGTGCTGGCTCTCTTGGCCTTCTTGGCCACCCTCGGCCGCGAGATCGTCAAAGACATCGAGGACGTGGGGGGGGACACGGATCGCGAGACCTTGCCTCAGCGCATGGGGACCACCGGGGCGGCCCGGGTGGCCGCCGCTTTCTTTGTCCTCGCAGTGGGGCTGAGCGGCCTCCCACCCGCCCTGCAGATGCTCGGTCTCGCCTACCTGCCGGTTGTTCTCGTCGCTGACGCAATTCTTATCTATGCCGCGCTCAATTCCTCCCGACGGCCTGGAT
>JAJISK010000005.1 GCA_022848785.1 Thermoplasmatota archaeon | reverse complement strand
CGCCTACAACTCCGTGATTGACCGGGTCCGTCGCCTCGACGAACCCTGGCTCGCCCGGCTGCCTTCTCCGACGGCGGTGCCTCCCCTGTTTGCCAAGGAGGTCGAGGACCTTGAGGATCTGGCGGAAGCCCTTGCCCATTCCATCACCCACGGCTTGGCCCTCGAGGTGCTCTGTTCGGACGGCGTCATCGGGTTCTTGGAGGACACCGGGGGCTTCGAGGGCCGTCCGGGAGGCCAGGTGGTGAGGGTGGCCCGCCTCCTCTCCAACTTCGGGGCCGCCCGCATCCTCGTTCATCCCGACCGGTTCAACTGGGAGTTGGCCTCCCTCTACGAGGGCACGTCGGCCCAGGTTCCCCTCCGGCTCGCCGGGAGCGTGGAGTACGCCCTGGCCGAAGAGTTCTATTGGGAGTGTGCCCCGGAAGTGCACTACATCCTGGAGTATCCGAAAGGACTCGCCTTTGGAGACGGACCGTCCCCTCGGGCCAACCGACTCATCGCGGCCCCCAGGACACGGATTCAATTCCATCCCGAGTGGGAACAAGCCTTGTCCGAAGCGGGTCGGGCGTCGGATCTTTTCTTCATTGCGGGGCTGAACCACATGGGCGAGGATTTCGAGGAGAGCTTTCGTCGCGTACGGGACCACATCCGAACCGCGAAGGCGACGAACCCGAAGCTGGCCGTGCACCTCGAGATGACTTCGACCCCCGACCTCCGCAAGCGGGAAGCAGTTCTGGACGAGATCGTCCCGCTCCTCGACAGCCTCAGTGTGAACGAGGCGGAACTGGCGGATCTGGCGTTCTTGCTGGGGCTCCCCAACTGGGAGTCGGTCCGCGAGGATCCCGTCCGGCAGCTGGAAGCCCTGCACCTTCTGCGGGCCCTGGGAGTCCCACGGGTCAACATGCACACGCTCGGGTACTACCTGACGCTCAGCGCCCATCCGGTGGAGCGGGTGCGGCGGTCGCTCCTCTTCGCCGCGCTCGTGGGCACGGGACAGGCCCTTTTGGGTCGGAGCCCCGACCCTCGAGTCCTCCCCCGGGCCTTGGAGGTTCCGCTGGCGGAACGGGGCCTGGAGGCCATGGAGACCCTTGCCCACGGGATGGGCCTCACCGGCACCGCCCGCTCGGCTTTCCTGGAGGACGGGTGGCGCCGGCAGGAGGAGCTCGTGATGGTGCCGACGCGTCTGGTGGGTCGCCCGCGCTACACCGTGGGCCTTGGGGATACGATCTCCGGGGCGGCCGTTTTCGGGGAGGGGTGGCCGTAGACGCGTTGCGTGCCGTGGCTACGCCTCGCCCGCCTGCCGTAGAAGATGCGCGGCGTCCTCCGGCGGGACCGAGTTGATGTAGAAGCCCGTCCCCCGCTCGAATCCCGCCCTCTTGGAGAGCCGCGGGGTGAGTTCGAGGTGCCAGTGGTAGTAGGCGTAATCCCCGCCGTCGCTGGGCGCTGTGTGGATGTACCAGTTGAAGGCGGGATTCCGGAAGAGGGTGTTCAGTCGCCCCAGGGTGTCCTTGAGGAGGCCCGCCAGCGCCTGCCTCTCGCGGGTGTTGATCGTATCGAAGTGGACCCGGTGCGCTCGCGGCAGGACCCAGACTTCGAAGGGAAACCGGGAGGCGAAAGGGCACAGGGCCACGAAGTCCTCGTTGGCCAAGACGATCCGGGCCGAGGCATCCAACTCCGCCTGCAAGATTCTATCGTAGGCGCACGCCCCATTTTCCGCCTGGAAGGCCTCCGCTCCCCGGAGCTCGTCCTGGATACGCCGCGGCACCATGGGCGTGGCGATCAGCTGACTGTGAGCGTGGAAGAGGGAAGCCCCCGCTTCCGCCCCGTGATTCTTGAAAATCAGGATGTACGCCAGGCGGGGGTCCTGGGCCAGGTCCGCCGTACGGGCCGCGTACGCGCGGAGGACTTCCTGGATTTGGCCCTTCGCAAGGGCGGAGAAATCCTTGGTGTGGTCGGGTGTCTCCACGATGATTTCGTGGGCCCCGACACCCTCCAGAGAATGAAAGAGCCCGTCGCTTTTTGCTCGCACCTCGCCGTCCAGGGTGAGCGCGGGAAACCGGTTCGGGACGCACCGAACGCGCCACGCCGAGCCGTCGGACGCATCCGAAGGGTAGGCGAGGACTTCGGGGGGCGTCATGTGCTCGTGGCCGGGACAGAAGGGACACTCCTCCGGGGAGGTGGCCAGGCTTACGGTGCCTTGGGTTTCGATGGGGCGCTGCGCGCGATCGGGGGCGAAGACCACCCAGGTATCCGTTACGTAGTCCTTACGGAGCTCCGGCACCGTTGTTCGAGCTTGGAAGCGGCGCCGTGAGATAAAGACGTGACTTCGTGTCGGACCGGCTCACGGGTCGAAGGTGGGCCTGCGCCGGCGGAAAGCCTCTACGTAGTCCTCGCGGAAGGCCATGTTCCCCGGGAGTGCATCGAACCACCGGACCGCTTCGATGCCCGTCCCCGGGACGGCGTCCTCGGATAGGGCCTCGGCCTCAAACTGGAAGAGGAATCCCCGGGCCGCATGGCGCCCGTCTGTGACCGTGAGGTCGAAGGTGCGGGTCAGGTCGAGGATCCGGACCCGAAGGTTGACCTCCTCCCCGACCTCTCGGAGGAACGTCTCCTCCGGGCTCTCTCCGGGAAGGGCTCCGCCTCCCGGGGTCACCCACTTCCGTCCCCAACCCGAACCGAGGCCGTGTCGGAGGAGAAGGACCTGGCCCGTGCGGTTCCAGATGAGCCCCACCCCCCCGATGTTGCCCCCCTCGACGCGCTGCAGTTCGCGGACCTTTTCCCCGGGTGCTTCCCATGTCCGCCTGAAGTGGGGCACCCGGCCATAGTGATTGACGAGGGCACGGAGAAAATCGGGCATCTCCACGGAATCGCCTCACCGTTCGGCCAACGAGGCGTAGAGGAGAGGGAGCAAGAGGCTCGCGTCGCCTTCGACGGTGACCCGCCTGGCGTTGACGCCCACCTTACCCCAGGAGACGGCCTCCCGGAGACGCGCGCCAGACAAGCTCCCGTCGTGCTCTACGGCCGTCGTCAGGTAGACGGCGTAGTCCAACCCGTCACCGAATTGGTTCCACCAGAGGACGTGGTGCTTGGAGACGCCGCCTCCGATGACCAAGGCCCCCGTGCGCTTGGATTGGAATACACGGTCCGACAACAGGGTCTCGTCCTGCATCGGGTCCACCACGAACTCCGGGTGCTCCTGCCCGAAGCTCCAGAGGTGGTATCCGAAGGCCCCGTCGGTCAGGGCGGGCACGATGACGGGAATCCCGCGGCGGGCACACCAATACAGCAGGGAGGACTCGTCGCCCAACCGATTCCCCGCGAGCTCCAGCAACTTCCACCCACTCAGCTTTCGCTCGCCCTCTTCCCATAACGCCTGGAAGAAGGCGCGGAGGGTTCGTTCCAACCCGGTCCCGTAGGTCTTGGAAGGCACGAGGACGTTGCCCAGCCGGAAGACGCCCGCGTCGTGAAGCGCGGCGTCGTCCATCGAGAAGGCGCCGTGGTAGTAGGCCCCCCTCGTTCGCGCTAGGTCGTGGTCGAGGGTGCCGCAGGTGGTGACCACCACATCCACCATCTCTCGCCGGACGAGGTCTCGGAGGACGCCACGACATCCCGTGGCCATGAGCGCGGCCGGGAAGGAGAGGAACGTGGTGCAATCCTTATCGTCGATCATGGCCCGGAGGATATCCCGGGCCCGGGCCAGTTTGACCGCCGTGAATCCTCCCGCCCGCGCCATCTGGTCGACGAGCTCACGGCCACTCGCGCCGGCCTCCAGGGTGTAATCCTGGACCTCCCGGTCCAGTGGAGGCTCCATGGGTCATGTAGGGGACGGCGTTAGAAAAGCGTTCCACCCGACGGATCACCGTTTCAGGCGATTCCGAAGCATCGCGAGGAGACGCGGGAATTCCTTGTGCCAACGGAACCGACGACCACAGGCCCGACAGCTCGCCCACCCGTCGTCGTGGAAGGTGACCCTCTCGGATCCGCAGGCGCGACAGACGCCGACCGTCGGTTTCTCTACCCCGTGGCCGGTCCGCCGCTCGATGACCCGCGGTAGGATGGCATCGACCGCTCGCTTGGCCGCCTCTGCCTTCGCGAGAGCGCCCAAGTACTCGTTGCGCCGAAAGAGCTCGAGAGCCCCGCGAAGGAGGGCCTTGGCCTCCTCGATATCGATCCCGTAGGCGTTGGCCTCCTTCAGGGTGGGTTTTAGACGCGCCACGAGTTCCCGGACCTGGGAGAAGTACTCCCGACGCATGGCCATGGCGCGGTCGATGTGGCCGCGCTGCGATTCCAACACGGCCGTCTCACAACGGCGAGCGATTTCCTCGCACAGCACAAGTTCGTCCCGCTCCAGCGCGGCCCACGCCTGTTTGACGAGCTTGCGAGGGCCGGTCAGGGAGGGCCCGAGGGCCTCCGTCTCCTCGATGCGGGACTCCACGACCGCCAGGTAATCCTTGAGTTCCTGGACCCGTCGGGCCCGGAGGTTCTCGATCGTCCCGTCGAACTGATGGACCAGCTTCATGGCCTTCTCGCGATTCCCCCGCGTGGACGCCTCGTCGGCCCTCGTCAGGAGTTCCTGGGCCTCGCCAAGGTCAATGCGCAGACCTCCCAGTTCTCGCAGCGCCACCTCCCGCTCCTCGAGGAGGTCCCGGACCATGCCTACCTCCTCGATGTGCAGGTCGGCGACTAGGCGCTGCAGATCCCTCACCAGCCGAGAGCATCGGAGGAGGTTCCCCGCGTCAAATGCCTTCTGGGCCTCGTCGATGGTCGCCCGGAAGGCCCGGGTCGAATCGTTGTTGCCGTAATGCCCCGCCAGTTTCCGGGCTGCCTGGAGGGCCCGGGCGCAGGTCCCCTCCATGTATCGCTTGGTCCACTCGCCCACCAGGTTCAGGGCGTCGCGGGAAAGGGCGATGGCCGACCGATAGTCCCCGCGGTCGATGCGGTTGGCGGCCTCGATCCAGAGGTCCTCCAACTGGCCGAACGGCGGATCGGAGCTCGGACGAATGTCCTCCAGGACCAGCTCGGCGGGTGCTTCCGAAGGGGCGGGCTCCCGGTCGCCCCCCTTGGCCTCCACGAGCAGATTGATGAGGTCGGCCTTCCGGTGTCTGCCCTGGAGGCTGACTCCCCAGGCCTTGGCCTGGGACCGAAGCTCCCGGACGGTGAGGGCGCTGAGTGCTTCCCGGAGAGCCGACGCATCCAGCTCCGCGAGGGGCGAGCCCTCCTCGTCCTCTCCGTCGTCCTCGGAGGGGGCGTCTCCGGGAAGCGGAGGAGCCCACTCCTCCGAGCGGCGCTTCGGCTTCTGAGCCATCCGCCGAGCCTTGCCAGAGAGTTCGCTTAAAAGTTTCGTCGTTAGTTCGCGGGCCGATCGCGGACGACTTTCCCTCGAGGACCGTGGCGATATCCCGTTCCAGGGCGTCCACGAGCTCCTTCGTGACTCCTCGCGAAGGTGAGCCGGGACGAGCTCGACTCCGAGCTTCGCGGCCGCTTGGCCATGAGAACGAGGGCCGATGCTTCCCGCACCTTGGCCTTCATGAGGGCCGCGACCCCGCGCTTCAGCTCCTGGTTCAGGGCGGGTCGCTCGTCGAGGCGGTCTCGGATGTACCGCTTCACCTCCTCTCGGAGCAAATCCCGGACGGCGTCCACCAAGAGATCCTCGGCGTGAACCAGGCCCACGGTGTTCTTCACGAGGGCACCCAGGGCCTCCTCCTCCGTCATGCCTCTCACCAACCTAGGCGGAGGTTAGGCGGACGCCCTCACGCGAGACGCTGGCGGGCGGGATTCGGTCCCGGGAATCAGTCAGCCTCCGCTCTCGCCCCGCCGGCCACAAGCATAACCTTCAGGACGAAGGGGGAGGGGCTCGCGAGAAAGCGTTTCCATCCGTTGCGTGCATGGTCCCCCTCCTGCGCCGTCAGCCAGCCGCCTTGGACCATCCGCTCGAGACGGCCCAAGCCGATGGGGGCGAGGAAGGTCCCCATGCTGCTCCCCTCGGCGAGGTCCGCGCTCGTGGTCGCGACGGCCTCGATCCCGGTACGCGTTAGGCCCGCCACCTCGAGGAGCCGCACCAGCCGACGACCAATGCGGGCGTCTCCGCGCCGCGCGGCCAACATCCGACCGTAGGCATCGAGGGCGGGCTTCAGTTCCGGTATCGGAGGCTCGAAAAGTCCCCACAGGTCGAGGTCGATGTCGGAGATGACCAATATCCCTCCGGGCTTGAGAAGGCGAACGGCCTCCCGGATGGCCCCCAAAGGCTCCGGGAGGTAGCGAAAGACGAGGCGCGCGTAGGCGAAGTCGAACGCGTTGTCGGGAAGGGTCGTTTCGAGGACGTCCGCCTGCACGATACGAACGCCCGAGTGTCCCCGATCGCGGAGATACGCCCGGGCCTGGACGACCGCTTCCTCACGGTGTTCGATGGAGGTGATTGTGAGCCCCGGGAGGAGGCGCAGAAGAAGATCCGTCACGATGCCGGGCCCGGACCCCAGTTCTACGACCGACAGCCCGTCCCGCAGGCCGAAGGTCTTGAGCACAGGAACCTCTTTCTCCCAATACATGCGGGTGTACCCGCGCATGCGACGGGTTTCGGCCGATTCCCCTCGGGGTCGGAGTTCCCCCTCGGACACGAAAGGTCCACCCGGAATGACCGGAAGTATCTTTGCGGGCTCCCGGGGACAACGTTTTTATCGGGTCTTCTGGCTAATCGAATGATGGTTCGGACCAGCGGGCGTCCCATCTTCCAGGACATCCGGAAGCTTTCCTTCGATTACGTCCCGGAGCGGATGCCCCATCGGGAGAAGCAGCGGGAGGCCCTGGAGACCCTCTTCCGGCCCCTTCTCGAGGCCCACATCTCCCAGAACGCCTTCCTCGTCGGCCAGGTGGGGACGGGGAAGACCCATCTCTCGAAGCGGTTCGTATTGGACTTCGAACAGGAAGCGGCGCGAAAGAACCGGACGGTCCGCCACGTCCTCGTCAACTGCCGTCAACGCATGACGGACGACGCGGTCCTGTTGGCCATCCTCAAGACGTGGGACGAGCGGTTCCCCGACCGAGGGTTCTCCATCCCCGAGAAGCTGAACGCCCTACGCAAGCACCTGGAGCGCTCCCACGCCCACATGATCGTCGTCTTGGACGAGGCGGACGTCCTCATTCGAAAGAGCTCAAATCTCATCTACGCCCTGACCCGCTTCGACGAGGAGTACAAGGCCCCCCGGGGGAGCATCAGTGTCGTCCTCATCTCCCAACGGGACGTCCTACCGTTCCTCGATCCCGCCACGCTGAGCACGTTTCGCCGGAGCAACATGGTGGAGTTCGGCAAGTACAGCCAGGAGGAGTTGGCGGACATCCTCGATGACCGGGTGAAGACGGCCTTCTTTCCCGACGTGGTGCCGGAGGACGTGGTGCAACTCATCGCCGACATCGCCGCAGAAGGGGGGGATGCCCGCTACGCCATCGAGATCCTGCAGAAGGCGGGGGAGCTGGCGCTGGACGAGGACCTACGCGAGGTCCGTCCGGAGCAGGTCCGGGAGGCCCGTGCGGTGACCTACTCCCTCCTTAGCCGGGAGTCCCTCGAGGGTCTCGACCGCTCGAAGAGGATGGCCCTCCTGGCCATCGCCCGGAAGTTGGAGAAGAAGGCGTACGTCACCACGGGGGAGGCGGAAGAGGCCTATGCCGTGGTGTGCGAGGAATACGGAGCGAACATGCGGAGACACACCCAGTTCTGGAAGTACCTGCAGGACCTGGACCTCTTGGGATTCGTCGTCGCCAAGCCCTCCGGGGAAGGGGTGACCGGGAAGACCACGATCATTTCCTTGCAGGATGTGCCCGCCAGACCCTTGATGGAGAGCCTGGAGGCCTCCTTGGCCCGCTGACCCCTCCGTAATCGGGGTGGTATCCGATGTCGCGAAGGAATGAGTCCCAAACGATGCTCGAGATGGGTCGCAAGATCATTCAAGGCGAGCTCCCTCAACCCCCGGTCGCCCGGCTGATCGGGTTCCGCTTGGTGTCCATCGAGGCTGGACAGGCGGTCGTGTCGTTGGACGCCTCAGAGGAGCACGCGAACCCGATGGGCACCCTCCACGGCGGCATCCTGTGCGACATCGCGGATGCGGCCATGGGTCTCGCCTACGCCAGCACCCTGGAGGCCGGAGAGAGCTTTGCGACCTTGGAATTGAAGGTCAACTACCTGCGCCCGTTCTGGACGGGGCATCTCGAGGCCGTGGGCAAGATCGTCCACGCGGGGCGCTCGGTCGGATTGACAGAGTGCGATGTCGAGGACGCCGAAGGACACCTCATCGCCCGCGCGACGAGCACGTGCATGACCCTGCGCGACGAACGCGCCCGAGGTCGTTGATGCCCTTGCGGGGGGAGGAACGTCGGTTCGTTCTTTCGCTGGGTCGGCGCCTCAAACTTGATATTTCAGGCATCGGATTCCCGCCCTGGAGGCGTATGGGAGAGGAGCCAAGGACTCCGAAGGCCGGGTCCGGCCCATCGATGGAGGAGGGTCTTTACCTCCTCGAGGAGGCACGCCCTGGGTTGAGCTACCGGCTCTTTGCCCTCCTTCTCCAGGAAGACCGAGCCGGACTCCTGATTTCCCGGCGTCATCCCGCCCAGGTGAAGAAGGAGGAGGCCCTCGCCCCCGCACGCCATGTTTGGTTGAGTCACACACCCGGGGAAGGGGTTCACAATCCCGCCGCCCTGGCGGGTCTCAACCGCCTCATCGACGGTTTCCTGAACGAGAACGGTCCGAGCGTGATTCTCCTGGACGGGCTCGAGTACCTCATGCTTCACAACGAGTTCGCGCGGACCCTTCTGTTCGTGGAGTACCTCCACGATCTCGTTGCGCCGCACCCCGCCATCGTCCTCCTCCCGATCAATCCACAGGCGATGGAATCCAAGGAGCTCGCCCTGCTGGAACGCAACCTCGAGGTTCTCCAGGACGGGGCGGTTCGTCGGGACCTGGAGCGGGAGGCTTGGCTTCGACTCTTGGAGGACTATTGACGCGCGTGACGTGATGACGCGGCCCTCAAGCCTCTGACGCGCTCGCCCGCTGGCGGCCGACCACCATGTCCACGACCTCGAGGAAACCTTCCTCCTTCCCCTTCGGAATGGTGGCGCCGGAGGCGATGTTGTGACCGCCGCCCGAGCCGCCGACGGCCTGGGCGCCTTCTCGGAGGGCTTCTGCCAGGTCCACGCCCTGGCTAATGAGGTAGTCGGTCCCGCGGGCGGACACCTTGGTGGTTCCGTCCACCACCGCCAGGCCGAGGGTCGGTTTCTCTTGATCCAGGAGGTACCGCATGGCCACCCCCGCCACCGATCCCGCGAGGGTGGAGCCCTCCGCGTAAAAGAACTGCGTATGATCCCTCGCAAAGGCGCCCTCCTCCTCGACTTTGTGCAGGCCACGGAGCACGGCGGACCAATGCGTCTGCCGGAGCCCCCCTGCTTCCTCCCATCCGCGGAAGTCCCCCAGGCTCAGGGCCAATCCCAAGGACTCGGCGCCCTGCCGCGCGCTCGCGTTGACGAGGGACTCCAGGTCGTCCACGTAGACCTCGTAGGGCGGATACCAATACTTCTTTTCCACCAGGTGCTGAACCGTTTCCGGACGGATTTCCTGCTGGATCAAGCGAAGGCTGAGGGCCGACAGAAGGTTCTCCCGTCCGGCGGAGTCCATGTCGCGGATGCGCTGTTTGGGATCGAGCCCCAGCTCGGAGACGAACGCCTGGATTGCCTCTTCGCGCCCCGAAAGGCCCCGAAAGTAGGGACCCACGGAGTAGTGCAGAGCCTCGGCCAGGGGAAGGTCCGCCAAGGCGGGCGCGGATTCGGCCCGGAGGATGTCTCGTTCCATCGCCCGGTTGAAGAGGAGGGCGTTGATGCCGTTGAAGCCCCCGATGTGTTGGCGGTCCCCGATGCAGCCCACGAGGGCGACGCCCGCCAGGTCCAAGTTGGCCTCGTCCAGGGCCGTGGCCACCAAGAAGGACATGGTCGCCCCACACGCGTCCCGGGTCCCCTGGAGGCCGAAGAAGTGGGGATTCAGCTGGATGACCGTTTCGGAGTCCCGGAGGGGCTGGTGGTGGTCCAGAACCACGACGGGGGCCTTGACTTCCTCCAAGAGGTCCACCTGGGCGCTCCCCATGTCACTCACCAGCAGGAGGTCCACGGCGCCCTCGGTCGCCCGTTCCAGGCGATCCGGATTGAGCACGTGGGATAGGGTGGTGTGTACCTCCTGGTTCTGCCGTAGGAGGGCCCGGGTCAGCACGGCGGCGGCGGCCGTCCCGTCGGCATCGTAGTGACAGAGAATGCGGACGCGATCCGCCTCACGGACGGCCTCGACGGCCCGTCCTAGGCGCTCCCCCATCCCCTCGGGCAGCCCGTCCTCGATCCAGCTCACGCTTGGGGCCCACCTACCGCATCTGCAACTCGGTCGCCCGGCGCCTGTACTCCCAATCCGCGGGAAGGATCCCCTCCCGCTTGTAGTACCGTCCCAGGCGGCGGACCTTGGCCTCCACGAGCTCCAGGTTCCGCCGATTGTGAATGTCTCGCCGGTGCTCCGCGAGGTGGGTGGTCAATCGGAGGGCCTTTCCCATCAGGTTCACGAGGTCCTCCGGGAGCTCCATCTCCGCGCCCCCTTCCCGAAGGATCTGCGTGAGGGCCTTTCCCGTCAAGAGTTTGACACTGGGAATCCCGTACTGGTCCCGCAGTCGGATGCCGATTTGGGCGCTCTGGAGGCCCTCCTGATGCAGCTTGTTCACGAGGTCCTCCACCTCCTTCGGCTTGGTGCCGGCCCAGGCGGGCGGTTTCTCGAGGTGGGGGCGCGTGGAAGAGGACTTCCCTCTCCTTCTTCGATGCATCCGTGCCATCGGTCGTTTCCTCGGGTCGAGCTTCTAGGGAATCGCCGTATTTAACGGGTCTGGCCTGGCCGGAGCAGGAGAGCGGCGTGGTCCTTCTGGTAGGGCGAGAGGGGGACAACGCGGTGCACCTGGGCCCCGGCGCCCTCCAGTTCTCTGCGTGCCTGTTCGAACACGGTTTCCGGCTCCGCCGTGACATCGACACTCCGAGCCTTGACCATCAGAATGGCGAGACCGCCCGTTCGGAGTAGGGGGAGGTTGCGAAGGAGAATCCCGGCCTGGTCGCGCTGGGCGACGTCCTGATAGAGGAAGTCGCTTTCGCCCACCAGGCCCCGGTACGTCTCCGGATTCCGAGCGTCGGCCATAACGGGCACGATGTTGTGGCGCACTTCGGCGAGTCGGAGGAGTTTTTCGAAGGCACGAGGCGCCATTTCGACGGCATGGACCGCGCCCCGGGGTACGAGGTCCGAGAGATGACTGGCCGTCGTGCCCGTACCCGCTCCGAGGTAGAGGATGGACGCGTCCTTCTCGAGGACGAAGGGGTGCGGGTCGAGGAGAAGAAGCGCCGCCAGTTTGCTTCGCCACGGAGACCACGCGCGGTACTCCCGGCCCCCCTCCCGGAGGAGTCGTTCCCTGTAGACCGTCGTCCCGGGGAGGAGATTGGGGGTGAAGAGCATGGACCCGTCTCGATGGATGCGGGGATGGGTCGAGGCTCGAAGGGACACCACCCAGGCGATGGGGGAGGCACGCAAAAGGATGGCGGCGCGGAGGGCCACGGAAGAAAGGGGTTTAGGTCGTTATGGAGATCGGGTCCCTGTGCTAATCCCTCTCTTGCTTGGAGTGCTCTGGCGCGGCAAGCATGTGGAGATCGGGACCGAGGGCGTGAGGGTCTCGAAGGGCCTGAGGCGTTACTTCGTCCGCGTCGAGGACATCGTGGCCGTGTTCACCACGATGATGCCCAAGGGCAAGGACTTCCATGAGGTTCTCGCCATCGAGTTCGCCACGGGGGCGGACGGAGGGATCTTGGCGCTCGACCCCGCGTGGGGGTTCGACCTCCCCGAAGCGATGGGGGCTCTCCAGGAGGCGTTGGGAGAGCGGTGGGAGGAGGTCTACCTAGGGCACAAGCACGCTTCCCGCGTGAGGGGCCTCTGAGGGGGAACCGTCGAGGGTGCCTGGAGGACGGTTCCACCACGAAGTCTCTTGATAACGGGGAAGAAACCTATTTGCCACAAGTCCCGGGACTCATCGGTTGTGCCCTCTCTGCCAGTCCGAGCGCTCCGGATGAGGAATCCGGGGCGAGTGGGACTCCTGATTCTCTGCCTCCTCCTCACCGCGTCGGCGGTCCCCTTCCTCGCGGACTACGCACCGCCAGTCGGCCTGGCGAGGGGAGTCGAGAAGGTGGAGGAGGCGAGCCAATGTGTGGCCTTCGGAACCAATTGGACGGCCTGCGGGAATGCCACCGCCTCCGATGATATTTACGCCACCGCCGATTCCGCTCCGGTCAGTTTCGTTCGTGCAGGGGGAGCTTTTGGGACATCCTTCTCGTTCGACATTGGGTCCCCCGGAACGGACCGTCTGGTCGTCGTCTTCGCGGACGACGAAAGCAGAGGAACCAGCCTCACGGATGTGACGGTTGACTCGAGCAGTTGCAACCTGGTGACGGAAGCCGACAACCCGAGCGGAACCGGAAACCACCAAGAGATGTGGTAATGCGACGAGGACGATTTGGGCTCCTCCGGCGGCCCGGTGACGGTTGCGATCGTGGGTGGCGGGGTTGGATGGGCCGTGCACGCCCACCTGTACACCGGTGTTTCTCAGGTCGGACCAACCGACATTGAGATCGAAGATGCCGTAGGCGGGTCCACGACCATCGAGGTGGAATTCGTGACGGTGCCCGCTGGCGGCCTCGTCGTCTTTGGCGCCGCCCACGGATCAAGCGGGAGTTTCACGGGCTGGACCTCCCCCCTCCTCGAACGGACGGATGGACCCGATCCCTCCTCGGCGGTCTTGGCAAGCGCGAGCGAAGTCGAATCCACGGCGCAGACCGACAAGACCTACATTGCCACTGCATCCTCCTCCTTCAACCGAGGCACGGGGATCGTTGCGGTCTGGCCTTCGGAACCGGCAAGGAACGACACGGCCTGGCTCAACTTCGACCTGAACCTGGGCCCGCAGGATACCGTAAGCCGCGTCGAGGTGGGGGTGGAGTGGTACCGCCTTACCATGCGCCCCATTCTCACCGTGACGATGTCGTGGGACGGAGGATCGACCTGGGCGCCCAACCAGACGGCCATGAACAAGTCGGCGGACGACGACATGGTCGAGTACCTGAACTTCACCTCCGCCACCTCCTGGGATCCCGCAAGGCTGAACGATGCGAACCTGCGCGTCCGGGTGGGGACGAACGAATCCGGCGCGCGCTTGGACTACCTGACCGTGAGGGTGAACTATGACGCGGCCCCTCGGGCGTCTAACTTCCGACTCGAGGACGGCTCGGGGATGTCCCGAGCGGGAGACCAGCTGGAAGTCGGCACTCCGTATCACTTCCTGTTTAACGTCAGCGACGAGGACGGTTGGTCAGACATCGGCACGGGTGGGAGCGTTTCCCTGCGCCTCTGGTACGACGGGAACGTGTCACCCGAGCTGCCGTACGGTGCACAGACGAACGGCAGCAGTTTCCGCATCGAACTCCGGTACGAGGACGCGTTGGATCCGGGAAATGCTTCCGTCGACGAGTGGAGCGTGGTTGAGGGCGATGCGAGCTACAACGCGGTCGCCAGCAGCGCGTCGGCCATCCTGAACGGCTCTCTCGTCGTCGGGTTCGCGTTCGATCTCGCCTTCGCCCTGGGCAGCCAGATTGGCGGGAGTCGCGACCCCACGAACACGACGCCGGGCGCCTACAACGACCCGGACTCTTGGAACGCCGAGATTGTCGCCACCGACGGTATCGCGGTCGTGCCGCATCCGGCGGCCGCCGCGGGGGAACACATGGAGTTCGGGGTCTTCCCCCCGGTCCTCGATCTCACGTTGGTTTCGAGTTCCACGACGTTGGACCCGGGGGACATCCTGACGCTCAACGCATCGGTCGAGAACCTCGGCCCGGGGAACGTCCAGAATCTCCTTCTCGAGGCGTCGATCGACACCAACGCCAGCTACCTTGCCTCCGCGCCTTCCGGAACGTACGACACGGGCGCGCGGGTCCTCTGGTGGACGGTGTCCCTCCTGACACCGGGGCAACAGCGTACCTTCGAATGGACCGTCCGCGTTGCTCTCGGGACCCCGGACCTCGCCTCCGTCCAGACCACGTTCCGGGTCTCCTACGAGGATGGGGGCGGCAGGTCGCGCCCGCCTCAGGTCGTCAGCACGGAGTCCACGATCCAGATCCCGGCCATTTCCCCGGTGCTTCGCCTCGATCGTATGGAAGCGGAACGCGGAGACGTGGTCCTGGCCATCCTGTACTTCAACAACACCGGGTCTGGCCGCGCGCTCCGTGCCTGGGCAAACTGGAGTCTGGATGGTCACTACGAGCTCATGGACATCCTCACCAACCAGACCACCACGTTCTCGGCGGAAGGGTTCGACATCTGGCTCACCAACGTCGACCCCGGCGCGCACTCACTCGTGGTCCGACTTCGCGTGATTCGGGGCCTGGAGGATGGCCTGGCCATGCAGGTTCGGATCACGTGGGAGGTGACGGACGGAAACGGGAATCCCCTCCCCGGGGCCGGGGACGCCGGCGTTGTCACCCTCTTGGCCCCCATCCTGGCGGTCGACCTCAGAGCTTCCGATACGAGTGTCCAGGTCGACTCCGAGTTTGTCCTCGATATCACCGTCGAGAACACGGGGCGTGGGGATGGCTCGGGCTGGCTGAACATGACCCTTCCTCCGGGGGCGGCTTTCGTGAGCCAGGACGGAACCCTGGAGGTCACCACCTCGGCCGGACTGGTAAGCTGGCGAATCGCCTCCCTGGCCCCCACCGACCAGATCCATATTCAGGTTCGACTCCGGGTCAATGAGGGTCCCAGTCTTGAGTCGTTCGTCTTCGCGGTGGACTTCACGGATGGGGAGGGGAGCCCCCCTCTGACCGTCTTCAGCAACCAGGTCTTCGTTCGATTCCTGGGGAGCGGCGCGATCCCCCTCCCATCGTGGATCTTCCTGTTGCTGCTCCTTATCCCCGCCGTCCTCGCCGCCTACTACCTCAACCGGCGCCTGCGACACCCTGAGCTGCGCATCGAAGAGGTTTTCGTGATTCATCGAAAGGGCATCCTGGTCGCCCACCAATCCCGGACTCTGACCCCGGACACGGACCGGGACATCCTCGCGGCGATGTTCGAGGCCGTACAGGGCTTCGTGCAGGAGGCCTTCGCCCGGGGCACGGAAGGCTCGATGCGAGGCCTTCGGTTTGAGAACTTTAACATCCTCATCGAGCAGGGAACGTCCCACTACGTTGCAGTGGTCTACCAGGGCCAGGAAAGCCGTATATTGGCGCGCCGTGTCGCCGCGTTATCCCAATCGATCGAGGCCGAGTTCGGTGCCCTCCTGGCCGCCTGGGCCGGCGACATGAAGGAGATTCGAGGGATTCGGCATCTCTTGCCCCTCATCTGGGGCGAGTCGGCCTCGTTCGCCCCAAGAGAGGCACCTCAGCCCGCCGTCCGGGCCGCCTCGCCTCGCGCCCCGACGCCACGGGTGGAGTATCAGTCCATCCCGGGCAAGTTCGTCTGGTGGCTGCCCAGCCCTGTCCGCACCGCCCACCGCTTTCTCCAGTCGACCTCTCTGCTCATGCGGGATCTGATTGGATCGAGGGAGAGGGTCCTGCGTCGAATCTCGGCCCTAGCGCGGGCCGCGATTGGGAGGGCAATTGGATTCGTACAGGGCGCTAGCAAGCGCGTACCCGCTCCGTGACAGTCGTAACGGCCGGAATGGAGGAAGAGTACTTTCGATGACCTCTCCCTCAAGGCTATAAGCGGTTCGGCCTCCTAGGGCCGCCGGATGGGCGGTCTCGTCGCGGTCTCCGACGTTCACGAAGGTGTGAACTTTCCCTATCGCTTGGATCCCGAGACGGGCATCTCGGCCCGGTCGCTCGATCTCCACGCGAACTTCGTTCGGGCCGCTCAGTACGCCATCGCGAAGGACGCCGACGTCTTCGTGGTAACCGGGGATCTCTTCGACCGGACCCACGTGAGCCCCACCTTCCGAGAACAGGTGCGCCGAGATGTCATCGAACCCCTCGGCGAGGCGGACATCCCGACGTGGCTCATCGCGGGCAACCACGACCAGCCCCGCATGTGGGCGCGCGGGACTTCCCTAGAGGATTTCCGTGGCTACCCCCACGTCGAGGTCTTCCGGGAACCGGCCGTCCGAGATGTAACCGTCGAGGGGGAGACCGTCACCGCCCTCCTTCTCCCGTACCTGCATCCCGAGCAGATTCTCGACCGTGTCCGTGAACGACTCGGCGAGGAGGTGCCCCGGGAACAGACTTTCGAGCTCGGACGCCGGATGCTTCAGGAGTGGATGCGGAGGCGGGCAGAGGAGGCTCGAAGCGACCACATCTTGCTGTTCGGCCACTACTACGTGGAGGGGGCCCTGGTGCGTTCCACGGCCTCTCCCGAGGTGCTACCCGGCGAGTTTTCCCTGCGCCTCGACGGGATCCCGGAGGCCGTCGAGCTCGGGATCTTTGGACACATTCACCTCCACCAGACCGTCGGGGATCGCATCGTGTACGTTGGCGCCCCCGAGCGGGTGGATTGGGGGGAGGAGGGGGATGACAAAGGCTTCCTCACGTACCGCCCGGCCGACAGCTGGACGTTTCACCCCCTTCCCACACGACCCATGATCAAGGTGGAAGTCGATCTCGGAGGGGAGGACGCCACCGAGTCGATCCTCAAGGCCCTCCCGGAGGACCTCGACGGGGCCCTGGTGCGGCTCCAGGTCCGCCTGGACGAGGGCCAGAGGCAACGGATCGACGAGACCGCCGTGGCGCGTCGCCTCTCCGGGGCCTTCCACTATGACGTGGCGTATCGGTACCGGGAGCGAGAGAAGGTCTCTGCGCCCGAGTTCACCTTGGACCCCCTCCGCCTCTTTCGAGAGTACGTGGAGCTGAACTACGCGGACCACGCTCGGATGGAGGACATCCTGCGGGACGGGGAGGAGATCCTCCGGGAGGTCCTAGGATGAGGAGCCTGGATTCCTTCGTGGAGGACACCGCGCAGGAAACCCGGGAGACCCTCGCCGTCGAGTCGAAGCCCGTGGCACCTGACGATGGGCTGGTGATCGAGGAGGTCGAGATGAAAGGATTCATGCGCTACCTCCGCAGGACGAGGCCCCCCATCACCTTCCCGGAGACCTTCACCGCCATCACGGGCCCGACGGGAGCAGGCAAGACGTCCATCCTCGATGCGATCACCTTCGCCCTCTACAAGCGGAGCACACGGACCGACCTGCGTGCCGTCACGATCTCAGAAATCGTCCAGCCTGGCGGACACGCGCGCGTGGCCTTCCGCCAGGGGGGCGCCCGATACGAGGTAGGGCGGGGCCTTGACGCTTCCGGGACGTCCTACCTGACCGTGCAGCGGGACGGCAAACACCTCCGCGGCACCATCCCCGAGCTGGAGGCCCTCATCGAGGACATCATCGGCCTGGACTACGACGGCTTCCGGAACTCCACCTTCGTGCGTCAAGAGGAAATGAAGGAGCTGGGGGCGGCGAGTCCTTCGAAGCGTTTGGAGGTCTTTCAGAAGCTCTTCCGGTTGGAAACCTTCGAGAGGGCGGCCGGGACCGCCAAGGAGCGCCTCGACGGGGTGCTTGCCCGCATTGAGGGGACTGCGGGGGAGTCCCGGACCCTTCGCGACCAGGTCGCGAGGCTGCCCGACCGGCGAGGGGAAGCCGCGTCCTTCGAGGAGCTGGTCGCCACGCAACGCCAGGCCCTCCAGGACGTAGAGGAACAACTGACCTCGTTGAAGGAGGAGTTCGTGCGGAGCGAGGCGGAACACGAGGCCTATCTCCAGACGCGGGGGAGGCGGGAGGAGCATCAGGCGACCCTCGCCGAGCTGGAGCGACGATTGGAAGGGAAGCGGTCCGGGCAAGGCAGCCTTCCGGGTCTCCAGGAACAGATGGGGACTCTCGAGAGGGAGGTCGAGGCGTTGCGGAAGGAGGAGGACGACGTTAAGGCGCTCCTCGAGAAGCACCACAGCTTCACCATCCTCTCCACGGAGATTCAAGCCGCCGAGGACCGTCTCCGGGATGCAGAAGGGGAGGCGACCAAGGTCGAGAACGAGCTCGATCGCAAGGTCGGCGATGCCGAGGCGCGACTCGCCACGCTCTCCACTGCCATGGGGGTGGAGGAGGCCTTCGGGCTTCTCCGGCAGGAGGGATCCCTGGAGGAGCGGGTGCATCGCATCGACCAGGAGATGAAGTGGCTCGCGGAGCAGAGGGATCTCCTGGAGCGCCTAGGGAGGGAACAAGAGGAGAGTCGCCGGACGCTGCAGACGGTGCGGCGAAAGACCGAGGGCATCACTCGGGACACCTTCCTCTTCAGCGAGATTCAGAAGACGATCCGGACCATCCGGGAGGAGCTGAAGGCGAAACGGACGGAATCGGGGAGGCGACGGAGAGAGCTGACGACCCGGGTCGAAGAGCTTCAGGGACAGATGGAGGCGGTGGGATTCGACCCCTCGGAGGCCGAACGGCTCAAGACCCTCCAGGGGAGGGTGGCACAATTGCCTGAGGCCGAAGAGACCCTTCGCCGAGCCCGAGCCGAACTGCAGGAGCTAGGGGGGCTCGCCGGACAGCTGCAGGAGATGGAGGAGCAACGCCTCGCCCTGGAAGAGGGACTCCGTGAGGATGTGCAGACCCTCGAGGGGTTGGAGAAGGCGGAATCCCGCTATCAGGAATTGCTCCGTCAGCTGGAGATCCTTCGAGGAGAGAAGGAGGAGGCGACGAAGACTCTCCTCCAGTCGGAGGGGGAACGGAAGGCGGCCTTGGAGCGCGTCAAGGAGCTCGAGGGGTTGGAGGTCAAGCTGAAGGCCCTTGAGGAAGGTCTTGAGGAGCTGCGCGCCCGCGCCGAGGTCTACACGGTCCTGAAAGACGGCGTCTTCCACCGAAAGGGGGTGGTCATGTACGCCGTCAACCGCCTCCTGCCGGAACTTCAAATCGAGGCGACCCGGAACCTGGACGACCTGACGGACGGCCGTCTGCGCAGGGTCCGACTGGAGACCCATGAGGAGTCGGGCGGCTACGGCATCCGCATCCTCGTGGAGGGGGTGGACGGTGAATGGCACGACGTGGGGGTCTTCAGCGGCGGCGAACGGACACAGATCAATGCGGCGCTGCGCTTCGCCATTGCCAAGGAGCTGGCCAGCATGCCGCAGGTCGGGCGGACGTACGGGCGGATGAAGACCCTGTTCATCGACGAAGGAGACCTAGGGTCCCTGGATACCGAGAGGTCCCGAGAGCTCTTCGTCGCCAAGCTGTTCAAGATGGGGGCCTTCTTCGAGAAGGTCATCCTCATCACCCACCTCGCGGAGGTGGCCGAACGGTTCCCTGGTCGGATTCGGGTCACGATGACCCCCGAGGGCGAGTCCCGGGCCGAGGTGGTCGCCTGAATGTGCTCGAGGATCTGCGCGAGGGACTGAGCCAGGTCTTGGAGTACAGCCAACGCGCGGATTTCGAGCCTCCGACCGAGGTCGTGCCCTTCCAGGCCGCCGAAAGCCAGCGGGACCTCGTGGCGGTGGACGGGTCCTACAGTTTTCTCTGGAACAGCTCCTCTCTCTGGCTGGCCGTGATCAAGGTAGGGGCCCTCCTCTATCGTGGCGGCAGGGTTCAGAGCATCGAGAAGCTCGAGAAGCCGGTCGTTATCTCGACACGGGAGGGGTTCGTGGCCGAGGACGACCTCCAGGCCACCATCTTTCGCCTCACACGGGGGGCGAAGGAGCAGCACCGGGAGATCGTGAATGAGCTTCGGAAGTACTACGAACATCAGATTGCGTTGCAGGCGGCCCGGGCCAACGAGGATCTAATCTTGGCCCTGGATGGCAGCCTGGCCTCCTTCCCAAGGGAGACGGATCGGTTGGGAGACGTTGTGCGAGCATGCGAGGAGCGCGGCCACCTGCTGGTCGGGGTCTCGAAGGACTCGACCACCCACGCGTTTGGCTCCCCGCTCACCGATGAGGAGTTGCTCCGCCGCCGCGACGGAATGGGGTTCGTTCGTGTGCCGGAGGAATTCGAGGGGCGGCAGCGTGGGCGACTGCATGGGGACATCTACTTCGCCCGGTTGCACCCCAAGGCGCCCAAGTGGTTCCGCGTCGATATCGGGACCGGCAAGGAGGCCCCCGACCGAGCCCTCGCCGAGCTCGCGGCCTACTGCGCTTCCCCGTTGTGTGTGGGTTACCCCCGCCCCCTTTTCGAGGCCCACCGGTTCGCCGTAACGATCCGCCAGATGCGGGAAATGTACGAGGACGCAATCGTCAAGGAGGGCATCCGTCTCGGGTTGCCCGTATCCCTCCTCATCGGTGGGCTCACCACGATGGAGGGGGCACGCCACGGGACCTTTCATGAATACCTGGACCACGTCACGAGGGAGTTGAAGTGAAGATCGGAGAGGTCGTCTCCGCCTCCGCGCTCCGCGGGCTGGAGGCCAAGCTGGACCTGGAGAACCCGGAGGATCTTCGGATTGGTTACCCCGTCATCGTCGAGGGCCGCCGCTACGACTTCTACTGTCTCGTGGAAGACGTGGTCAACGAGCCGTCTCGCATCGCCGAGCGCCTGGCGGGATCCCGTCTCCGGGATACCGTGATGCCCACCGGGATCGAAGAGGGGTATGGGGGCCCCATCTTCTACGCCAAGGCCGTCCTCAAGCCGATCCAGCTCATCGAGAAAGAGACGGGACGGCTGTCGGGACCCCAGACCATCCCCCCCTACTTCTCGGAGGTCCGCCATGCCCGGGAGCCGGACGTGGAGCTCATCTATGAGAAGACCCCCCGGTCGGCCCCTCTGGGCACGATCCGAGGCGTCACCCAGTTCTACGTCCACCTGGACTTCGAGAGGCTCACCGAAAAGCCCTTTGCCATCTTCGGCCGGACGGGGATGGGCAAGTCCATCCTCAACAAGCTCGTCTGCCTAGGAATCCTTGGAG
>JAJISK010000049.1 GCA_022848785.1 Thermoplasmatota archaeon | reverse complement strand
CGCCGGGAAACGTCCATGGAGTTGACGGACACCACCACGAAGACACGGGACTGGGGCAGGACCAGGGGACCCCCCGCGGAGAGGGCGTAGGCAGAGGACCCGGTCGGGGTCGCGACGAGGACGCCATCGCTATAATCCCGATAGACCTCCTCCCCGTCGATGGTGAGTTTGTACTCCATGAGCGTGGCGGTCTTCGCAGGGAAGACAGCGACCTCGTTCAGGGCGGCGGGCAGGGGCGTCTCGTCGACGGTCACGGAGAGGCGCTGACAGGCCTCGAGGCCGTATTCCCCTTGCCCTACCCGTCGGAGTCCCTCCTCCAACGCGTCGAGCGAAATGTCGGTCAGAAAGGCGGAACCGGTGGCGTCGTTCACCCCCAGGATGGGCACCTCCGCATCCCCGTACTCCTGGAAGGCCTTCAGGACGTCCCGGTCGCTGCCCAGGACGAGGATGAAGTCCGTCTCCCCCAGCTCCCCACGGTCCGCCGGGAGGGAACCCGTCTGAATGCCCAGCTCCTTCAGGACCTCACGGACGTGCCCCTCGATTTCCCGGGAGCCCTTCCCTGCAGAGGGACCGCCGGGAAAGGGGGTCAGAAGGACTCTCACGCGCCTAACTACGAGGGCCAGGATAATAATCTCTCCGGGGACCTGGCCGCCTCTCGCCGGGCCATTCTCAAACGTGATAGCGCCTCGAAAGCCTTTAAATAAGCTCCCGCGGGACGAGGGCCCATGATGGAAGAGGAGCGCCCCTGGGAGGACGCCCCCTCGGAAGCCCCCGCCGCTCCGCAGGCCCCGGTCCCACCTGAGGCGGTCCACGAGGACGTGGACCACGAGACGAGCCTCCAGGAGGCCAAGGAGGCCCAGAAGAAGGCCACCTACCAGGAAAAGGCCAGTAAGCTCAAGGCCAAGGCCGCCAAGCTGAACGCAAAGGCGCTGACCCTCCGCGCCAATGCCGAGAAGCTGGAGGACAAGGCTCGCCGCCTCGAACTGAAGGCGCAGGAGTACGAGGCACGCGTCTAATAAAAGGTTAAACGGCGCTCGGGTTTGGGAGACCGTTGGTCGCCGCATCCGCCCCGGGCAAGCTCATTCTCTATGGCGAACACGCTGTGGTCTTCGGCGAGCCCGCCCTCTCCGTGGCCATCTCCCGGCGAACACGGGTGGAGGCACGGCCGGGTAGGCGGACGGAGGTCAACGGGCATCCCCTGGAGGAAGGACGTTACCCGTACGTGGCCGAAGCACTCCGGGCCACGAACCACGATGAACCCCTCACTCTGACCACCCAATCCGACCTTCCCATGGCCTCGGGAATGGGGTCTTCCGCGGCGGTGACCGTCGGCCTGCTCGCCTGCCTTCAGGGCGCCCCGGGACCCCTCCGGGAGAAGGAAATCGCCCGGATGGGATTCGAGGTCGAACACGCCGTCCAGGGTCGGGCGAGTCCCATCGACACGACGACGGCCACCCACGGTGGGGGGATCCTGCTGCTCAAGGAGCGGGAGGAGAACTTCCTGTGGAGCATCGAGAAGGGAGAGACCCGCTGGAACCTGCATAGCTCCCCCCTGCCGGAGATGACGTTCGTGGTGGGAAGCACGGGGATCGAGGCGTCCACCGGCCCCCTCGTGGCGCAGGTCAGGAGACGCGTGGAGGCCCAGGCGGTGGCTCGGAAGGCGGTTGAGCGCATTGGCGAGATCGCGTTGGAAGGAGTCGAGGCCCTTCGGCGGGGCGACCTTGAACGAGGGGGTGAGCTGATGCTGGAGAATCATCGCCTCCTGAACGCACTCGGCGTGGGCCATGTCGCCTTGGACAAGCTTGTGGCGGCCAGCATGCCGTTCTCCTTCGGGGCAAAGCTGACGGGCGCAGGCGGCGGAGGTAGCATGATCGCCCTGACCAATGACCCAGTTGGGGTAACACAGGCCCTCAGGAGCGCGGGAGGGAGCGCCTTCGCGGTCTCTACGGTCCCCACGGGAGTCCAGCTTGAGCGCGAACCTTGAGTCGGCGTCCGGGCCTTGGGACGGGGGGGATCTCCTCGTTCGGAATATCGGCCGGCTCCTGACGCTGGGCGGATATCGCCGGCCGAGGCGAGGGAAGTCCCTCCTGGACCTGGGGGTCCAGGATGGCGCGGCAGTCCTCATCGAGAGGGGGATTGTCACCCAGGTGGGACCCGAGGCGCAGGTCGTGCGGGAAGCACGCGGCGTGGACATCCTGGATGCCGGAGGCCGTCTGGTCCTCCCGGGTCTGGTGGACGCCCACTCCCACGCTGCTTTCGTCGGGTCTCGGGCAGGGGAGCTCGCCGACCGACTGAAGGGGAAATCCTATCGGGAAATCGCACGGGAAGGCGGGGGCATCCTCCGAACCGTTCGGGCGGTGCGAGCCGCCTCGGAGGAGGAGATCGTCGAGGAAACGGTGCCTCGACTCCGCCGGATGATCGCGCACGGGACCACCACGGCGGAGGTTAAGTCGGGATATGGCCTAGACGAGGAATCGGAGACCAGGATGCTCGCGGCGATCGCGCGACTGGACGACCAGGTCCCCACCACCCTCGTGCCCACGTTCCTAGGAGCCCACGCGATTCCTCCTGAGTTCGCTTCGGACGCCGAGGGATACGTGGACACCCTCGTGGACACCCTCATCCCTACCGTGGCCGACCAAGGCCTCGCGCGGTACTGCGACGTCTTCGTAGAGAGCGGGTTCTTCAACCCCGAGCAGGGACGCCGCATCCTCCTGGCGGGGCAGGAAGCGGGTTTACCCTCGAAGGTGCACGCCGATGAGCTCACCGCGTCGGGAGGCGCCGAACTGGCCGCGGACGTGCGGGCCGTTACGGCCGACCACCTTCTCTTCGCCGGGGAAAGGGGACTTCACGCGCTGGCCGAAAGCGGAACGTTGGCCGTCGTCCTTCCCGGGACATCCTTCAGCCTGTTTGACCTGCCTTACGCCGACGCCCGTCGGATGATTGAAACCGGCGTGTCCGTGGCCCTCGGCACCGACCTCTCCCCGAACGCCTGGATTGAATCCATGCTCTTCGTAATCTCCCTCGCCTGCTACCGCCTCCGGATGCGCCCGGAGGAGGCCGTTTCCGCGGCCACGTGGAACGCCGCGTGGGCCGTGGGTCTCGCCTCGGAGGTCGGCTCCGTGGAACCAGGCAAGCGGGGGGATCTTGTGGTCCTCGAGGCCCGGGAAGTCCCGGAGATTCCCTATGGGATCGCCCGAAACCTCGCCCACACCGTCATCAAGGACGGCGCGGTGGTCGCCCGCGGGGGACGCCTCACTCCGCGGGAGGAGCCAGGCTAGCGCCCTCCAGCCGGGAGTGGGCCCGGACGTGCATCGCGTCCCCGAGGACGCTGTCGAGGATCTCGACGTCCTCGTCCACTATGCAGGCGGTCGACAGGACGCTCCCCCGGACGCGGCTCCGCCAACCGATGTGGCCCCCCTCCATGACGATCGAGTCCTCCAAGTCCACGTCTCGATCCAGGAACACCCCGTCGTACACGCACGACCGGCGCACGCGAACGCCCTTCGAGAGGGTGGCCCCCCGACCGACGTAGCTGGGGCCCTCGATCTCGACCCCCTCGTTGATCCGGACTTCCGGGGAAATGAGGACTGGTCCTTCGCTCTTCACCCCTTCTAAGGCAACCTCGGTCCCGGTTCGCCGGATCACTTCCAGGCTCGCCCGCCAGAGGTCCTCGGGCCGACCAATGTCCATCCAGAGCCCCTCCAGTTCCATGCCGTATAGCGCTTCGCCCTCTTCCAACAAGAGGGGGAAGAGGTCCTTGGAGAAATCGAAGGTCTTCCGTTCCGGCACGAACGCAAGCACCTCGGGTTCGAGGACGTAGATACCCGCATTGATCAGGTCCGAGAAGGCCTCCTCGGGCGCGGGCTTCTCCTGAAACCGGACGAGGCGGCCCTCCGCGTCCACCTCCACCACTCCGAACTGGCGCGTGTCCTCGGCACGGGTGAGGGCCATCGTAGCGAGGGCCCCGCTTCGGGTGTGACCGTTGAAGAGCTTCTGGAGGTTCACATCCGCCAGGACGTCGCCGCTCGCGACCACGAAGGTCCCGTCCACGAAGTCTTCGAGGGTCTTCACGGCCCCGGCGGTTCCCGCGGGGACGGCCTCGAAGGAGTACAGGATCGAGGCGCCGTAGTCAAGGCCGTCTCCGATCCGCTTGATGACCCGATCCGACATGTAACTCGTTGCGACGATGATCTCGCGAAAGTCCGCGGAGGCCAGGGAGCGGAGCACGTAGTCGATGCACGGCACCCCCGCCACGGGCAACAGGGGCTTGGGAACCGTCTCGGTCAGAGGCCGGAGCCTCGTCCCGTATCCCCCCGCCAGGACCACCGCCTTCATGGCTAGAGCTCCAGTTTCCCGCCTTTCCGAAGGGTGGCAATGGCCTCATCCGCCGCTTCGTCCAGCTTCTCTTCGTCCTCGAGTGCTTCGCGGACGACGGCCTTCTGCCGCTTCACGAGCGCCTTCGCTTCAGCGCGTTCCTGACGCCGGGATCGCTTGATCGAGATGATCTCCTTGCGCATCTCCATGGCCCGTTGGTGGAAGTGGTCCGCCCTCTCCCTGACCTTCACGAAGAGCTTGTGGATGCGGTTGGCCTCTGCGATGAGCACAGACACTTCGTCCAGCTTCTCGTCCAGCTCGCGGCGGTGGGCCTGGGCCTGTTCGGACTTGGCGACGACCTCCTGGTGCTCGGCCTCGGCCCGTTGGAAGTGGTCGTCGATGGCGACGTCGACGTCCCCGACCTCTCTGAGGACCGACTCGTGTTCCCGCTGCAGGGCCTCCAGCTCCGCGAGTTCCTTGCGGGCCCCCCGCAGGTTCTCCAGCAAGCGGCTCTCCTCGGTAAGGCTGAGCGACTGGGTCTGTTGCTGCGTCTCCAGCTTCGTCGCCTGATCCCGGCGCTTCTGGACCTGGGCCTCGACCCCGCCCTTCAGACGGCCACGAAGCTTCCCCTTGATCTGGATGAGCTCCTTGGCGCGTCGTTGGAGGTCGTTCCGCTTCGCCTTGTGGTCCCGGACCTCTTTGAGGAGCCGAGATCGGCGATCGCGAATCGCGTTCGCCTGCTGGCGCACCTGGGCCTTCTTCCTGTTGAGTAGATCCCGTTCCTCCCGGACAGCTCGCGCTTCCACGTTGAAGTGGTCCCGCTTTTCGACCAGGCTCTGATACCGCCGCTCTGCTTGCTGCCGTTCGGTGAGGTCCTCTTTCCGGGCCATCGCGCCACAACCACTCTCCTTGGAACGGCTTTAATCTTTCGAAGGGAAGAGTCGGTGGGTCAATCCGGCCATCTCCTCGGGCTGCATCCCATCGGCCCGCAGTCTGGCGAGGGGGTCTCCCTGGAGAGCCTCCTCGATTGCCCCTTCCGGCCGACCCAGGGAGGTTGCGGCGAGGCGGAGGGCATTCAGGGCGGTCTTCCGGCGATGCAGAAACAGGGCGTCGACGACCCGGAAGTATGTGTCCCGGTCGACCGAAAAGGGTGGATCTCTCGCGTCAATCTGGACGACGGCGGCATCGACCTCAGGAGCGGGCCAGAAGGCCGAGCGCGGGATCGTCCGCCGAAGCTGGGCCTTGGCTCGATAGTGGAACTTCACGGACAACCGGGAATACGCCCTGGTTCCAGCCTCCGCCACGACCCGCTCTGCAAACTCTTGCTGCAGGGTCAGGACGGCCCGTTCGAAGGGGATCTCGAGAAGGCGTCCCAGGAAGGGGGAGGAGATTTCGAAGGGGAGATTGCTGACCACCTTCTCGTATGGGGGCAGCGTGACACGAAGGACATCTCCGACCAGGAGGTCGAGTTGCGGGAACCGCTTCCGAAGGTATTGGGCCAGGAGTGGATCCTTCTCGACGGCGATCAGGTTCCGGGTCCGGTCCAGGAGAGGCGCGGTGAGGATGCCCACACCCGGCCCCACTTCCAAGACGGTCTCCCCCGCCTGGATCTCACCCAAGGCCACGATCTCCTCGGCCACGGCATTGGATAGGAGAAAATGCTGGCCCAATCGCTTCGAGGGTCGAGTCCCCAGCTCGCGCAGTATCTCTTGAATCTGTCCCGCCTTCATGGCTGCACCGTAGGTTGCGGGATCGTGGTATCAGACAATGACGACGCTCTGGACGTCGTGGTGCCGGCTGATGAGCTCCCGTGCGAGGCGGAGATTGTTTCCCTCCTTCCCGATGGCGCGACCCTTCCGCAGGGGGTCGACCTGGACCGAAGCATGGGTGGTCTCGCCGCGCTCCTCGAACGTCACCTCACGGACGCCGTAATTGCGGAAAATGTTCTTGATGAACCGGATGGGGTCCTCGCTGTGCTCTACCACCTGGACCTCCCTGTGAAGGACCCGCCGGAGTTTGTTCACGTTCTGGCCGCCCTTGCCCACGGCCGGGCCAATCTCCCCCTCCTTGACCACGTACAGGATCTTGGACTCGGACTCCAGGCAGTCGATGGGGGGGATCTTGGTGAGGTCCTGAAAGAGGGTCATCTGCCGTAGGGTCTCCCCCGTGAAGGTGATGGCCGCCATCCCGTCACCTACCGTTTCAAGATCTTGGATTTTCCGGGGTCCAGAACGGCAACGGCGGAGACGGAGAAGGGCTTCCCGCAGGCCGCCCCCAGTTCCACGTTGCTGCCCGGGAACTCCTCGACGGGCACGTCCTCCGGTGCCCCTAAAAACTCATCGGGGCAGTTGCTGGCCCTGATAACGAGGCGCGCTTGGTCCGATTGGAGGGCCCGACGCACCTGACGCAGGCCGAGGACCACCTGGCCCGTTTCGATGGCTCGGCGCAGGGGGCCGGCGAGATCCGCCAAGGTCTACCCTTCCTTGGCCGACGTCCGGTAGACCAGGTTCACGGCCCCGGTACCGAGGGTGACTGGCTGCCCGACGATGACGTTCTCCGCCACCCCGTCCAGGTAGTCCACCTCCCCCGTCACGGCGGCCTTCAGCAGATGGTGCGAGGTAATCTCGAACGCCGCCCGAGCCAGGACGCTGGACTTCCGGCCGGAGATGCCGTGGCGCCCGATGGCCTTGACGTCCCCGTCGTTCGTCATCATGTCCGAGACGAGCATGATATGGCGGATGT
>JAJISK010000048.1:2232-7272 GCA_022848785.1 Thermoplasmatota archaeon | reverse complement strand
GAGCCGCGCCCTGTTCTCCTCCGCTCTTGTCCTTTCGGTGCCCCCCCGAGTGGAGATCACGCGCCCCATCCACCTTCTATGGTCCTTCGGCGATCCGTCGTCTGCGCTGCATACACGGACCCTCATCCATCTCGGGGCCGGGAGCCGGGCCTCGGTGATCGAGGAGTTCGTCCCGGAGGGATCCGGTGGCGGCAACGGAGCCCAGAGCCTCTTCGGGAACGCCACGGAGGTGTATCTGGAGGACGGGGCCCGCCTAGACCACGTGGTCATCGAGCGGTTCCCCGACCACGTCGTCTCCTTCCTCACCCGCCAAGCCACCGTCGGCCGCGACGGGAGCTTCCATCAGGCCATGGGGAGTTTTGGCGGTTTCCTAACGAAGTCTCGGGCCGATTGCCTCCTCGAAGGCCAGGGCTCTCGGATTCGTCAAGTGGAGGTCGTGTACGGGACCGGTCAGGAGCGGTACGACAACACGAACTTCGTCACCCATCGGGGTCGCGATACGGTCAGCGACCTCCTCTCCAAATCGGTCATGCAGGAGCGTTCGCGCTCGGCCTTGAAGGGGGTCATCACCATCGAAGAGGAAGCGGGAAACGCCGACTCCTACCTGGGGCAGTATTCCATGCTCCTTAGCCGGAAGGCGAAGTCCACGGCGATCCCCAGCTTGGAGATCATGACGAACGACGTCCGGCGAGCCCAGCACGCGGCTTCGGTGGCCCAGCTCGATGAGGACCAGGTCTTCTACCTCATGAGTCGTGGTATCCCCCGAGACAGGGCGCGCCGCATGCTCGTCGAGGGGTTCTTGACGCCCATCGTCGAGAAGATACCGCTCCCCGACGCGCGGAAGCAGCTGTACGACCTCATCGAGACGAAGTGGGTCGCGTAGGATGGCGAAACGGGTTCCCATTGGCACGCTCGATGAGTTCGAGGCGGGCCGCATCCACGGGCTGGAGGTCGACGGACGGCAACTCATCCTCGTCAACCTCGACGGGACGCTTCATGTCCTCGACGGGATCTGCACCCACGCCTACGCGGAGCTGGCCACGGGCTTCTTGACGGGGGAGTACGTGCGCTGTCCCTTGCACCTATCGCAATTCGACGTGGAGACGGGGGAGGCGGTCAGCCCCCCTGCGGAGGAGCCACTGCGGACCTACCCTGTTGAGGTAGAGGGCGATGCCGTGTACGTGGTCCTCGACTGAGGGCACCGCGCGGCCTACATCTCCAAGGAAAACTCGAGATACTCCGTCTCGCACGGGGGCCCGGGGGCGATGAGGAATCGTCGCTCGTCCACGTCCATGATCGCGGAGACGACGGTCTGATACCGTTCTTCTTCCGGCAACTCGGTCATGGGGTGTCGGCAGAGGGACTTGGGGGCGTTCTCATGGTCTTGGAGGACTGCCTGGATGTCCGGAATGGCCAGCTCCTTCGTCGAGCCACGAGGGAGGAGCTCGTCGACGCGTTCCTGCCGCTCGAAGGTGGAAGTCTTCTCGGGGATCAGGGGTTGCCAGATGCCCAAAGCATCGGGGTTGTGGAAGTGGTTGGCGTGGGTGAGCACGCCCTCCGAGGGCGCCACTTCCGTCGTGCCGACGGGGGAGGATTCAAGGTCGAGAATCTGCGAATAGTTCCCACGGGCCTGGCCGAGGACGAAATTCGCGGAGCAGGATCCCCGGGAATCGCGCACCACCCGGGCCGCCTCGTCCAGGGTCTCGCACCGCAGGATCTGCCAGCAACGGACATGGAAGGGAACCCCGAACCGCTCCCAGTTGTCCTGATCGGAGAGCATCCCGTTGATGAGCAGTCCGAGGCCTGCGGAATTGAGGCCGATCTTCGGGCCTACGATGCCCGCCTCCGTGAAGGCCAGGACGGTGGGGCCTCCATCGAGGCGATACTTCACGACCGCGGCTTTGATGCCAGGAATCCAGTCCCAATTCTGGGCCATCAGAAGGTGGGCGCCGACGGTCCGGTGGGGGAGGAGGGCGAGGGACGTGCATCCACTGGGAAGCCGGTCGTCCGCCCAGTCCAATCCCCGTCGGGAAGATTCACTGTACACAATCTCATACCGGAGGTTGAGGGCCAGGACCTCCGCTTCGGGCAGGCCGGAGCCCTCGGCGACCCCCCGGAGCGCTTCCAGATAATCCGGTTCCGCCTCGGCGACCACCTCCTCGTAGCGGCGAGCCCTGTCCAAGACCTCCTCCTTCGGGAGGCCCCACTCGGCCTCGAAACGGTGGAAGTAGAGGTCCAGGTTCCGTCCGATGAGGTCTCCGGCCTCGCGGCCATGGGCCCGGCCGACTTCCCTGGGGGTCCCCTCCGCTTCGACGTAAACGAGACTTGTCCCTGTCATACCGGCCGACTCGACTCTCCTTTAGAAGGCCAACGTCTCCCGCATGCCATGCAAGATCCGCTCTTCACTCGGTAGGTAGAGCTGTTCCCGTGCAAAGAGGGGAACCTGGATGTCGTAGCCCGTGATACGCTTGACCGGCGCCTCGAGGCTCAGGAACGACTCCTCCGTGATGCGCGCGGCAATCTCCGCGCCGACCCCCAGCGTTCGAGGCGCTTCGTGGATGACCACCGCTCGTCCGGTCTTCTGGACGGACGCGTTGATTGTATCGCTGTCTAGCGGGGCGATCATCTGGAGATCGATGACCTCCGCGTTGACCACGTCCTCCCGCTCGAGGGTCTTCACCGCCTCCATCGCCCGATATAGCATGGCCCCGTAGGCGACCACGGTGATGTCCTCCCCCTCCTGGACGATTTCCGCACCGCCCAAGGCCGGGACCTTCTGCCGGTCCTTGGGCAACTCCTCCCGTCCGCGCCGATAGAGGGCCTTCGGCTCCATGAAGACCACGGGATCGGGGTCGCGGATGGAGGCCTTCAGCAGTTCCCAGGCCTTCTGCGGTGACCGAGGGATGACGACCTTCAGGCCGGGTGTGTGGGCGTAATACGCCTCCCGGCTCTCCGAGTGGTGCTCCAGGGCCCGCACCCCCGCTCCGTAGGGCATCCGGAGAACCAGGGGGACCGTGTAGCGGCCCTGGCTCCGCTTCCGGTACCGAGAGGCATGACCCTCCACCTGGTGAAAGGCCTGATAGGCGAAGCCACTGAACTGGAGTTCGGCGATAGGACGGAAGCCGTAGAGGGCGAGGCCGATCGCCGACCCGACGATGGCCACCTCCGATAACGGGGTGTCCACAACCCGCTTCTCACCGAACTCGTCTAGGAGGCCATCGCTGACGCGAAAGATGCCACCATCCACCCCCACGTCCTCGCCCAGGAGCAGGACGGTCTCGTCTCGGGCCATCTCCTCCCGCATGGCCTGGTTCAGGGCCTGGACCATGGTCACGCCGGCCACTTACTCCCCTCCTTCCCCTTCGTGGTCGCGCACCCATGCCTCCAACTGTCGGCGCTGCCGTTCGACGTACGGGGGGTTCTTGGCGTAGGCGTGATCAAAGATGATGTCGGGTTTTCCGCTGAGCCGCTTCTCGAACCGCTCAACCGCGTGATCCACCTCGATGACCGCCGCCGTGGTCCAATTCTTCACCATCTCCCTGTCCAGATCACCCCGTTTGATCAGGTACTCCTGGAACCGGGGCAGGGGATCCCGCTTCTCCCACTCCTCCACCTCCTCTGCCGGCCGGTACTTCGTGGGATCGTCCGCCGTCGTGTGAAAGCTCAGACGGTAGGTGAGGGCTTCGATGAAGGTCGGGCCCTTCCCTCCACGGGCCCGGTCGACGGCTTCCTTGGTGGCCCGGTAGACGGCCAAGATGTCGTTGCCGTCCACCTGCAGGGATCGCATCCCGTAGGCGATGCCCTTCTGGGCGAGGGTCTTGGAGTGGGTCTGCTTGTGGAGGGGGACGCTGATGGCCCACCGGTTGTTCTGGCAGAGAAAGACCACGGGAAGCTCGAAGACTTGGGCGAAGTTCAGCGCCTCGTGGAAGTCCCCCTCACTGGTGGCTCCATCGCCGAAGAAGGTGAGGACGACGTCGGCCGCGCCCTTCAGCTGGATGCCCCATGCGATCCCCACGCCATGAGGAATCTGGCTGGCCACCGGGACGGCGACAGGGAGGTCCCGGGACTCCTTCGTGAAGCGAGCGCCCTCCTCGTAACCGGCCGTGTAGACTAGGTCGTCTTCCAGCCGCATCCCTCGCCAGATGGAGGCGGCGGTCTCCCGGAAGGAGGGCACAACCCAGTCCGTCTTCCGGAGGGCGTAGACGCTCCCGAGTTGGGCGGCTTCTTGTCCGCGGACCGGGGCAAAGGTCCCGATCCGGCCCTGTCGCTGCAGCTTTTCCTTCCGGTTGTCGAACTCCCGGGTGAGGAGCATCGTCTTGAACAGGCCGAGGAGGTCCTCCTCGGGAATGTCAGGCTCCAGCTCTTCGTCCAGCCGACCCTTCTCATCGAGGATGGAGAGGTGCGTGATTTCGGCGTCGAGATCCACCGTCTCAATGGGCACGAAGGCACACCCCCTCCCCTCCCTCGACCCGTGGGGATGGTGGGCACGCGTGGCCAGGCGAGAGACGCATAGGCGCGGAGGATACAGAGGCCCGGCTTTTTAAACTCAGGGCGTGGAGAAGCGAGCGCCAGACGCTCAAGCATCGGACAGCCAGTCGGCCAGGTCCTCCCGGTTCCTTGCCAGCCAGTGGCCGTTGAGGCGGATTCGCTCCAGGGATTGCCGGATGCGCCGTTTGGCCGCGGGCGCCGGATGGGCCTGGAAGAAGGCCTCGACTTCCTCGGCCCGCTCGGGGGTGGTGAAGGCGTCGGTGATGCTGACTAGCCTCCCGAGAGCGAAGCCTCCCTTGCTGTAGCGGCGATCGAGTTCCTCCCAGTTCGCCCGCAGGAAGTCCCAAGCCAGGTCTCGCCCGGAGCGATTC
The DNA here is from genome assembly GCA_022848785.1 of Thermoplasmatota archaeon. Next base: position 2,413 of record JAJISK010000048.1, on the reverse strand, counting down.
GCGCCCACGCCGACCACCATGATCACGGCGTCCTGGATTCGCACCTCCTCCTCGAGGAGGGATCGATCGAGGCTTCTCTGTAGCAGCTCCTCGGTCTTGGGTCGCGTCACGGCCGTCAGGAGTCGAAGTTTTTCCTCACTCAATTCCGCCTCTCTCTCCAGCCGCCAGAGGGTCTCGTAGA
>JAJISK010000048.1:0-2133 GCA_022848785.1 Thermoplasmatota archaeon | reverse complement strand
AAGTTTTTCCTCACTCAATTCCGCCTCTCTCTCCAGCCGCCAGAGGGTCTCGTAGGTCGCCTCACCCCCCTCCTGTCCTGCGATGTGGTAGACGACATCTCGCAGGTCGGGAGAGAGGGAGGACGGGTCTTCCAGGTACGTCTCAAACCGGCTCAGGGCTTCCCGGATCGTCGCCGTGTCTTCGACCGCTCCGAGACGCCCCAGAAGGGCGCTCCTCATGAGAGTGTCCAAGTGCCCCTCGTCGGGCGGGGCATCCCAACCAATGCGCTCGGCAGGCCCCCGAAACAGGCGGCGGACGTAGGACTGGAACTCCGGGAGGTAGGCCTCGTCGGCGATCAGGATCTCAAAGGACCGAAGGTTGGCGGCGATTTCTCGCCATATGGTCGAGTCCGTCTCGTCGGAGAAGGCCTGGGTCAAGGACAGGTATAGGGTGGATGGAACGTAGCCCCCGCGCATCAAGGCGTAGGCGTCGCTCTGCAGCCCGAGACGGTCCAAGGCAGGGAGACCGCGGGTCTGAATAGCGGAGGAGAGGCGCTCCCATTCCTCCGGCGGGTAATTGACGCGATAGAACCCCGTCTGTCCAGCGTTCACTTTGAACCAGTCGAGGCCCCTCGACTTCCTGGATGGCAACCTCTGACGTCCCGTTCGCTCTTCCGCGAGGAACGAGGTAGGCGCGGCGTCGGCACGCTGGATGGCGACAGGTACCTTCCACAGCGTGTCGTCCTCAGTCGACCCTTCGAGGTTCTCATAGAGGAACCTCGATTGGGTTAGATCCACCCGAAGGTCTCCGTCCTCCCGGTGGCTCTTCACCTCGAGTAGCGGAAAGCCTGTTTGTCGAAGCCAGCTGGCCATCAAGGCGGGAACCGGCCGGCCCGACGCCCGCTCCAGAGCCTCCCAAAGGTCCTCGGTGCGGGCGTTGCCGTACGCGTGCGCGTCCATGTACGCCCGCAGGCCCTTTCGGAAGGGCCCTTCCCCCAAGAAGTTCTCGAGCATCCAGAGGACGCTGGCCCCCTTGTTGTAGCTGATCGCATCGAAGATCTCCCGGATCTCCGCAGGGTTGGTGACAGGCACCTCGATGGGGTGGGAGTTTCGGAGGCCGTCCAAGGTGAGACCTCCGGCGGTGTCCTGGTACAGGAATTGGGTCCACATGTTCCACTCGGGATAGAGGTCGGCCACCGCCTTCGTCCCGATCCAGGAGGCGAAGCTCTCGTTGAGCCACAGGTCGTCCCACCACTCCATGGTCACCAAGTCGCCGAACCACATGTGCGCGATCTCGTGGGCCATGACGTCCACGATGAACTGGCGCGTGATCGTGGACGATTCGCGTGGATCGAAGAGAAGGATGCGCTCTCGGTAGGTGATGGCCCCCCAGTTTTCCATCGCCCCCGCTGCGAAGTCGGGGATGGCAAAGTGGTCGAGTTTGGGGAGGGGGTACGGGATGCCGAAGTAGTCGTCGAAGTAGTCGAGGATGCGCAAGGCGCTCTCCAAGGCGAACCGCCCCAGCTCCTCCTTCCCTCGGACAGTCACAATGCGCACGAGGGTCCCCCCCTTGGCGGAGTCCTCCACCGTCGCCAGGTCGCCGACGAGGAAGGCGAGGAGATACGTCGACATGCGGGGGGTCTCGGCGAATCGCACCGCCTTCGTTCCATCCCCCAAGTCCTCTTCGCTCACCACGGGCGTGTTGCTGAAGGCGGTGAGTTCGGAGGGGACGATGAGCGTGACGTCGAAGGCTGCCTTGCGGGCAGGTTCGTCCCAGCAGGGGAATGCCCTTCGGGCGTCGGTGGCCTCGAACTGGGTGGTCGCCATGTAGCGGTCTTCCCCCTCGGGAGTCGTGTATCGGCTGCGGTAGAATCCCCGGAGCTGGTCGTTTAGGATGCCCGAGAAGCGGAGGGACACCGTGGTCCGCCCGGGAGGGAGCGTCTCGCCGAATGTCAGGGTGACCCGCTCCAAGTCCTCGTCCAGCGACACGTCCTGAGGCTCCCGAACGCTCCCGTCGGCAAGGGCGACGTACGCAGCGGAGATCTCGAGTTCCACGGCGTTCATCGAGATGGTCATTGTGGCCTCCTTCACGTCCACCTCGATGTCCGCCTCCCCCTGGAAGGCGAATATAACTCCCTAATTTGTAAATTATGA
>JAJISK010000047.1 GCA_022848785.1 Thermoplasmatota archaeon | reverse complement strand
CGCATGGCTTCCGCGGGGTGGACGTTGAACAGGATGTCTCCCTGCTGAGAGACCTCCGAGACGCGGAGCAAGAGGTCGTCAAACGGAACCAGGGTGTTGGTCACGGTTCGCTCGCCCTCCACCGCAAGGAGGGCGTCCAGCATGTCGCGAGTCTCCACGAGGGCGCGCTCCGCCTCCTGCTTTACCTCCTCCGGCGAGGTAGCCAGGACGTACCTTGGTCTCGTGAGAGGCGCCTGAGATTCGTGCGTCTGGGAACCCAAATTCCTACCCCGGGCGCAGCCACGATGGATTCCCCATATGAAGTATTCTCCTGGCCAACCGTCCTCCGCCGGTGCCAACTCTTTTAGGGCGTCTTGCATCGATCAGGCGTGAGCGGTCCCTCCCGACTGGACTACGCGATCTACGCCCTCCTCAGCATCGTCTGGGGGAGCACCTGGCTCGCCATCAAGATCGGCCTGGAAGGGGCGCCACCGCTCCTCGCCGCGTCCACCCGCTTTTTCATCGCGGCGAGCATCCTCTTCCCTCTCGCCGTCTTGTTGCGAGCCACCTGGCCCAAAGGTCGGGTGGAGTGGAGCGTCGTCGTGTTCGTCGGCGCCGTCCTTTTCGTGTTCGATTACGCGCTCATCTACTGGGCGCAGTCCGTCGGTCTGGAGTCCGCCCTGGCGGCCATCCTCTTCGCCACCATGCCCTTTCAGACGGCCCTGATGGCCCACGCCCTGGTCCCCAAGGAGCGGCTCACCGGGATGAAGGTCCTCGGCATCGGCTTGGGATTCGCCGGCATCTTCCTCATCTTCGGCGGCGGCGTCACGAGCCTAGGCCCCGAGCGGCTCCTCCCGATGCTGGCCGTCGTCCTGAGCGCCGCCTGCGCCTCGGCCGCCTCCGTGGCGGTGAAGCGGTGGGGATCCAATGCCAATCCGTACAGCTGGAACGCATTGTCGATGGCGATCGGGGCGGTGGGTCTCCTCCTCTTCTCGCTGGTCGCCGGCGAGCCCTTGATCGCCCCCGGCTGGCCGGAGGGCGTCCTCTCCATCCTTTACCTGGCCGTCTTCGGAACCGTCGTCACCTTCGTCGGTTACATCCGCCTCCTTCGCACGTTCCCCGTCACCACGATGTCCCTCATCGCGTTCATCACCCCCATCGTGGCCATCTTCCTTGGTTTGGTCGTGGCCGGGGAGAGCATTGCGCCTCTGGCGGGAGTCGGGGCGGGAATCACCTTGGGCGGCATCGGCGTCTCCGTCTGGCGCCGACGGTCCCCGCTGCGGGGTTCACCAGAATCCGCTCCCGTCCCCACCAATCCGGGGAAGCCGTGAGTACGATGATGGCGTGGGGCGGGGGCAGGAATTGGGGCTAACCTCTATGCATCGAAGGCCTGCTACAGGAGGAGAGGATGTGACCGCATGAGCCCTAAGGAGGAAACGCGGGGGTCCGAGGACGACGACCGAGAGGTCTCGCCTGCCCCCTTGCCCGGCCCGCTCGATCGGTTGTCCGAAGGCGAAATGGAGAGGAAGCAGGCCATTGCGCGAGTGGGAACCCAGGTCTTGAATTCCCTCACCTCCCACTTCCTAGACCAAGGGTTCGATTGGCTCCTCCCGGTCATCCTGTCCCCCTCCACGGACCCCCTCTGGCCCGACCCGGGGGCGTCCATCGAAAAGCGGGTGGAGGTCGAGATCTACGAGAGGACCGTCCGGGCCACGCTGAGTATGATCATCCACAAGATGGTCGCGTGTTCCCTCGCGTACCCGAAGCTCTTCATCCTCTCCCCCAACGTTCGCATCGAACGGCGGGAACGGGGGTCGACGGGCGTTCACACCTACGAGTTCACCCAGCTTGACTTTGAGCTGCGAGATGCCTCTGCCCAGGACGTTCGGGAACTGGTCGAGGGCGTCTTCCGCGGTCTCCTGCAGGACTTGGCAGCCACCCGGCGGGAGGAACTGGACTATCTCGGGGTCGGCAACACCGGACCTCCCGATGCCCCCTTCCGCGTCCTCGACCGGGCGGATCTCGAGGAGGAGCATGGGAAGGACTGGGAGGCAGGGTTGCGCGCTGATTTGCGTGAGCCGGCTTGGGTGGTCAACATCCCGCGGGAGTTCTACGACTTCGAGGATTTCGACACGGGCGTGTGGGACAACTACGACTTGTTCCTGCCCGGCATCGGCGAGGTGCTCTCCGGCGCCCGCCGGGAGTGGGAGCACACGAAGATCCGACACAAGATTGAGCGGGATGGGGTCGACCCCGCCAACTACAAGCTGCTCTTACGCCTCGCCGAAGAGGGAAGATTGAGACCCTCGGCCGGAGCAGGCATCGGTCTCGAGCGACTCATTGGCTGGGTGGTCGCGGCCCCCCACATCGGCGAGGTCCAGGCCTTTCCTAAGGTGCCTGGGACTGTTTACGAGCTTTGACGTCGCTGTTGAGCGGGACCCCCGGTTGTCGCCCGGGGAGCATAGGCCGGCCAAAGGGCTCCGGTTCGCAGGCTAAAACTGCTCGTTCTTGATCGCGGACGAGGCCTCGTCGATTCGCTCAAACTCCTTCTCCGTGAGTTCCCATCCTATGGCCCCGACGTTGCTTTCCACGTGCTCGGGTCGCTTCGCGCCCGGGATGGGGATGACGACCTCGTGGAACAGTCGTCCCCTCAACAGCGGGAGAGAGGTGTGAGGTTTCGACCGGCAGCGGGCTCCTACATAGCTTCCACGAAGAGCTTGATGAGGTAGAGCGATAGGATGAGGGCGATAATACCGATGACGATTCCCAGCGTCGGGGAATATGGAGAAAGCAATATGACCCCCCACCACGCGAGAATGAAGAGAGTCAACACGAGGATGGGGCGCCAGTGGCCTCGCGTCCATGAGGCTAGTCTGCCCATCGAGGGGGGAACTCGTTCCCGCCCTATAGGCCGTTTGTTGTCGTGAAATAAGGGCCACGCCCAGTTGCGGAATCAAGGAGGGCTCCGGCTGCGAGGCGATCGAATCCTCGTCGTTGACGTCGTCTCCTCAGGGGTTCTTTCCGCCCGCCTGCCACATTCCGACGCCGATGCGGGACACACGGATGCCGCTCTTCCCGAGCTCTTCCTGTTCCATGAGCCCCCTCGAAGTCCTAGCCTCTATTGGGGCAAGAAACGTTTGGAGACCGTGACCAAGCCTTTATACTGACGCCTACCGTCCTTCAGGGACCACATGGCACGTTTTCCCGAGGCCGAGGCCCGTCTTCTCCACAAGCAAGTCTGTATGAAGTGCTACGCGGGGAACGCCATTCGGGCCACGCAGTGCCGGAAGTGCGGCAGCAAGGATCTCCGACCCAAGGCCCGGGAGTCCCGGCGTAAGTAGGGCCCCGAGCGGAATCGCTCAGCATGGGAAGCCCCTTTAAGGAACGGGGTGCTTCGTCGGCGGGGAGCGTTATGAAGGCGGATTTTGGGACGATTGCAGAGCGCATTGTGCGGGATTCTCTGAAGCTCACCTGGGACGATAAGGTCCGGATTCACGCGACTGAACACATGGTTTCGCTGGCCAAGGAGATCGTGAAGGAGGCCCGACGGGCTGGCGCAGACACAATTTTCACGCTGGACTCGGACGACATCTGGTACGACGCCATGCTGAACCTGCCGATTGAATGGCTCCAGGAACCCTCGACCCTGAGGCAGGCCCTCCACGGGACCCTGACGGCCCTGGTCTACGCCGGAGGCATCGACGACCCTGGTCCCATGAAGGAGATCTCCGGAGAACGATGGCGGGCGAACTCCGAGGGGTCCCGGGCCACGGGGGAGCCCTGGGAAGATGCTCCTGTGCGGTCCGTGTACGTCGAATTGGGGGCCGTGACGGAGGCGCGGGCGAAGGTCTACGGCTTTGATTACGCGCCCTGGTATGAGTCGGTCCTCGCGTCCATGGCGGTCTCCCCCGAGACGATGGAAGCCAAGGCGAAGGGCATCGTGGGTCGCCTGGGAGGAGCCAAGGAGGGAAGATTGACGGCGCCCGGCGGCACGGACTTCCGTTTTGCCTTTCACGGTTCCGCTCCCACGGCCTGGGTTGGACGGCTGGACCCCGTGAAGGGCAAGAAGTCCACATACTACCAATCCCTTCCCGAGGGATCGGTCGGGATCGCCCTTCGTCAGGGCAGCGGGGAGGGAAAGGTTGTCTCGACGACGCCCATCCCTTACGCGGGTGAGTGGATTCGCGGCCTATCCTGGACCTTTCAGAACGGCCGGCTCACGGATGTCCAAGCCGAGGAAAACGTCGATCAAATGACCATGCGATGGGATGACGACAAGCGGACCCGCGGGGCGGACCAGCTGGGGTCCCTGACCATTGGCCTCAACCCGGAGACCCAGTTCGGTTTCCTCAATGACGATATCGTGGAGGGTGCCATCGCCCTCAACATCGGGGATAACGAGGACTTCGACGGCACGAACGCGAGCGACTTCACCTTCCCCCTCTTCCTCGCGGATGCGACCCTCGAGGTCGACGGCAACCCCCTCGTCTTGGACGGGGTCCTCAAAGTCTGAAACGGGCCGCGATGGAGCCGCCGACCCTCGACGACATTCGCCAGGCGGAAGAGACCATCCGTCCCTACCTGGACCCGAGCCCCCTCTTGCCGTCGCCCGCACTCTCCCAGCTCCTGGGCTTCGAAGTCCGCATCAAGCTGGAGAGCCTTCTCCCCACGGGCTCCTTCAAGATTCGCGGAGGCATCAACATCGTCTCCCATCTATCCTCGGAGGAGAGGAGCTCTGGCATCATCGCCTCTTCCACCGGCAATCACGGCCAATCGATCGCTTTCGCGGGCCGGCAGTTCGGTGTGCATGTCATCATCGGGGCCCCGGCAGCCGCGAATCCGGTCAAGGTCGCGGCGATGGAAGCGTTGGGCGCCCGGGTGGTTCTCCACGGGAAGGACTTCGATGAGGCTCGGGAGTGGGTGGAGGCCGAGGCGAAGGCGAAGGGCTACCGATACATCCATTCCGCCAACGAGCCCCTCCTGATCGCAGGGGTGGGGACCGCCGCCCTCGAGGCCATGCGTCAGGATCCCCAGGCGGACGTGTTCCTGGTCCCGGTCGGAGGAGGCAGTGGTGCCTCCGGTTACAGCACGGTCATCCGAGCCCTTCGACCCGAAGCCGAGGTCATCGGCGTCCAGTCGGAGAGGGCCCCCGCCTTCTATCGATCGTGGAAGGAACACAGGATGGTGGAGATGCCCAGCTCCGATACCTTTGCCGAGGGGCTCCAGACCCGCGTTCCCTTTGCCTTGACCATGGACATTCTCTGGAAACACTTGGATGACCTCGTGCTGGTCTCCGATGACGAGCTCGGGCAGGCGGTAGCCACGTACCTCTGGAAAGCGCACCTGATCGCGGAGGGGGCCGCCGCCGCACCCCTTGCGGCCGCCTTCCGGTACCGGGATCGGTGGCGCGGCAAGCGGGTTGTACTGGCGCTCACGGGGCATAACATCGCGGAGGGGAAGCTCCGAGACCTTCTCGCCCGCTACGACCCCTTCGCGACCTGAGCCCGCGCCTTGGCCTTCTCGTTGGTCGTGCAATCGAAGTTGATGCAGGTTGTCCAGGGCCGGCGGCCGGCGTAGATCCGGACTCGAGGCGAGCCGCAGACCTCACATGCCTCTGGCAGGGGGGTCACGAGGCCGCGTTGGGGCAGCGGGAAGGTGACGTTGCAATCCGGGTATCCGGTGCACCCGACGAAGCGCTTGCCTCCCCGGGCACTCCGTTGCAGAAGGTTTCCCCCACACGAAGGACAGATGCCGATGCGGTTCTCCGCGAGGAAGATCTCGCACGCCTCGTTGATGCACTTCTCCTCGACCTTGCGGCGGTTGGTGACACGGACCGTGGGAACGCCACAGACCTTGCACACCGTCCCCGACGGCTCTACCGCCCCTCGCTTCGGGAGATTGAACGTGACCTTGCACTTGGGGTAACCCTCGCAGCCGACGAAGGTGTTTCCCCAGCGCGAGCGTTTGATTACCAGGTGCGAACCACACTCGAGGCAGGTCCCGAGGGTGCGCTGCTCGCGTAGGGCCTCCTGGATCTCCTGTCCGATCTCTTCCTCGTGCGCCTGGAGATTGTGAACGGCCTCGGACAGCATCTCCTTCGACTCCGAGACTACTTCCTCCGTCGTCTTCTCGCCTCGGGCGACTCGGTCCATCTCTTCCTCGAGGAGGGCGGTCATCTCTGATTGGGTGATGGGAGGGACATGGTCCTGCAGGGCCGTGATGAGAGTCTTCCCGGAAGGGGTGGGCTGGATGGGTTCGCCCTGGATGTAACGCCGATTGTAGAGCTTCTGGATCGTCTCGTGCCGCGTGGCTTTCGTCCCAAGGCCTTCGCCCTCCATCTTCTGAATCAAGCGTCCCTGGGTGTAACGTGCAGGCGGCTGCGTCTCACCTTCCGCCATCTCGACTTGGAGAACCCTGACGCGGTCCCCCTGAACCAGGTCGGGCAAAATGACCTCCTTCACCGGACTGTACGGGTACGGATATCTCCAACCGCGCTGCACGCTCGTCAGGCCCCGCGCCACGAACGTCTCCCTTCCGACCTCCAGCGTGGCCTTCTTGGTCTGGAGGATGCTGTCCGGGGAAAGAGTCGCGAGGAAGCGGCGGACGATGAGCTCGTAGATCTTCCAGTTGTCGCCTCGTAGTTTGGATCGCGTGGCCGCCGCGACCGGATGGATAGGCGGGTGGTCCGTGGTTTCCTTCTTCCCCCGGGTAGGGGTGCGTCTCCTGTTCCGGGAGACCCAGTTCGCCTCCTCGGCGAGGCTCGAGGATCCGAGCTCCCCGAGGATGGTCCCGAGGGGGAGACTCCGCGGGTACACCGTGTTGTCGGTCCTCGGGTAGCTGATGTATCCCTTGTTGTACAGGTCCTCGGCGACCCGCATGGCCCGAAAGGCGGTCATCCCCATCTGGCTTGCCTGGCCGAGGAAGGAGGTCGTGTTGAAGGGCGCCGGGGGCCTCTCCGTCCTTCGCCCGACCTCGAATTCGGTCAGGGTCGCCTCGTCCGCTCCTTCGAGACGTCGCATGACCGTCTCCGCCTCGGCTTGATCCCAGAAACGGCGTTTCTTGTGGTCGCCAACGAATGACTCATCGGTTTTCTCAAACGTCGCTCGAATCTTCCAGAATTTCTCGGGCATGAAGGACGTGACCTCCTCCTCTCGGGCCACGATGAGAGCGAGAGTCGGGCTCTGGACGCGCCCGATGCTCAGGTAATCGTTCCACAGCTGCTTCGCCGCGGTGGACACCACGCGCGTGAGGGTCGCGCCCCACGCCAAATCCACAAACATGCGCGCTTCGGCCGACCGGGCAAGGTTATGGTTCAGCTCTTCAAGCTCCTCGAAGGCTTGCAGCACTTCGGGCGCCGTCAAGGCGCTGAAGCGCGCGCGCCGCACGGGCACGTCCGGGCTCACCTCACGAATGATCTCCAAGGCCTCGACGCCGATGAGCTCTCCCTCCCGGTCAAAGTCCGTCGCCACGATGACCTCTTCCACCCCGTAGGCGAGGACCTGGAGGGCGCTCATGATGCCCCGTTCCGTGGTGTTCTTGATGGGTTTGG